>CAZVPJ010000001.1:0-34657 GCA_964629035.1 uncultured Thiotrichales bacterium
TCAGTAAAGCAGAAGTTGGAGATTTAATTGCAATCATGCAATCTGGCGCTTATGGCTACACTGCCAGCCCGATAAATTTCTTGAGTCATGAATTACCCAAAGAGCATTTAATATAAACTCGCTGTATTAACAATCAATCAAACTTATTTATAATAAGCTCCGATCACCTCTAACATACACTTTCACCTCATCACACTACTCGTTACTTTTATAATAATTTAGACTAGATATATAATCTACTTGAACTTACTGTTTTGTGCAGACGATAGTAGCCAATCAATAGGTTTTAGTATTTTTAAATTCTTACTTGCAATCAATCCTCTGATTGATTGCACTTCTTGATCTTGCAAACACTGTAGAAATAAGCTTGAAATAAAATAAGTAATAGCAAAAACGATTGCAGATACAATTAAGCCCACCAATGCGTTTTCAAGTGGAAAATATTTGACTAGATAAACAGACCCTACTGCAATCAACGTCGCCGTGATAATTTTACCCCAATGAAGCCATGGAAAGCTTACCCCTAAATGCCTCATAGCAATGATTAAATTTGCTAAAAACATAAAAGAAAATGCTATAGAAAATGCTATTGCTGCCCCATATAATCCATATTTACTCACCAGATAATAATCCAGACTAAGCTTTAGCGCCGTACCATACAGCATTACTTTAAGAATCAAAGATTGTTTGTCGACACTCAATAAGTAACTTGTCGGCACACTAGCAACACTGCAGAAGCAGCATGTAAGAGCAAGGATTGTAAAAGGCAATACAGCCGGCTCATACGCTGCACCATATAATATAAAAATAATATCTTTAGAAAAAATGGCAAAAAATACACCAGCCGGAACCGCCAACCAAAGCACATACCTCATACTTTGTGTAAATTTTAGTATTGCCATATCTTTGGAATGCGCGATACTACCTGACATTAATGGCAGCATAATTCCTTCAAAAATACCTGGAACCAATAATGCAATAGCAAGCGCTAGCCGATGAGCCACCTTGAAATAACCCAGATCTTCATCACTTGCAAAATACTTTAAAAATAGTAACTCAGACTCATTTGTAATCAAGAACAATAATAAAGTATTAATCATTACAATTTTTACATGCTTATTAACCCTTTCTTTCATTACCACAGGCAACTCAATTGTATTCACTTCATACTCACACCACCTAAGCACAATTATTCTGGAAACAATATAGTAAACACCCGCAGATAACACATACACTATGATAAATGCATGCAATGTATTTGATATAAGTGCTGCTGACGCAACTAACCCTAAATGAAGTGGTGATGCTATTACTGATATAGCTGCAACTGCTTTAAAATTTTCAAAACCTTTTGAAAGGGATACATAGAAATTAGAAAATGACCTAAGAAGAACTACCAATAATAGTAGAATGAAAATATTTAGCGAAATATCCTCAATAAATATCTCACTAAATGAAATATAAAATATTAAAAATACTACCAACACTATTGATAATTTTATTATTTGAATTTTCTTTAAATACTTTACCGTTGGTAAAATATTTTCAGAATATTTGACGCGGCTCTCTGAAACAAATTTTATCAGTGCCGTACCCACCCCTCCATTTGTAATTCTGATACCTAAAGCACAAATCCATACAATCAGCGCATAATTACCATACGACTCAGGACCGAGTGTTCTAGCTATGATGATTGACATAACCATTGCAAAAAAGGACTCTACGTAGAGACCCGCTGATGAGAACATCAGATTTTTTGCTATATTATTTTTTGAAGACATTATAGAGTCTTTAGATCAACCAAATCCAAGGGCTTAGGTAGTACTATTAAACAATAACATTATACATCATTTTATTTTATTAATTGAATATCTCAGCAAATAACTAAGGAACTAGTACTCGTTTATCAAAATATTATTTATGAGCTTATTTACAATTAAACCTACTTATAAATGGGTAAATTAAACTACGAGTTATTGAATTTTAGTATTCCTAAACAACCTTCGATAACACTAGACATTAATGGATATTAGAAATATGACTTATGATTCCACCTCATATCCAACAAATAGTGCATTTTTAACAATGCGTACATTAACGTTACAATTATTTACACATATATAATTCATTTCATTTGAAAAAGTTATGCCCTACATTCAAAAGAATGCCTTAACACTAGTAATTTTAATTATTGTATTCACTGGAATACTAGTGAGACTCGTAGGACTTGGGACTCACCCTTTTTCTATAGACGAATATTATCTTTTTAAATCTATTAATCTAATAATAGAGAAGGGTTTACCAGAATTTTTATGCGGCGGATATTACGTACGAGGTATTTTATTACAATATATAATCTTACCCTTTGTATCCTTAATTGACGATCAAGAGCTAGCCGCAAGACTACCAATAGTACTATTTAGCATCTTAACTTTACCCGCTGTCTACCTAATAGGTCGAGATTTAGGTAGCCGTTATATTGGCGTTCTTGCATTACTCTTATTTTCATTCTCGGTATGGCAAATTGAATTTGCACGATTTGCACGCATGTACGTACCTTTCCAAATGCTCTTTGTCTGGCAAGTATGGTTATTTATCAATCCCGAAAAACCTAGTAGAAATATAAATATATTAATCAATGGCGTCGTAGCCTCTATAGCAATTCTATTTTATGAAGGAGGTATTTTTTGTGTTGCACTCGCATTTATTAACCTGCTGACATACAAAAATTCAACCAAGGTTATTTTTTACTTACCAACCTTTATAGCAACAATTCTTTCGGGACTCATGATAGCCATACCATTTCGTCACCTTGGGACGAGCAATCAATATTCGCAAGCAGGCTCTATACAATCCACATCTTATCCAGATGTTCTGGAAAATTTACCAATCGATCTACCCGTTTATTTAGTATATGAAAATTTTTCAGGATTATTACTCTTTGCTTTTACCATCTATCTAATTATAACTTCACTATTTTTATTTAAATGCAGTTATCGCAGCGGCTATACATTATTAACTAAGTTAATATTATTCACTATAGCTATTTCACTTTTAGTCAATCAATTTTTTCTTGCAGCGAGTGTACTTACTATAGCTCTACTTTTACCAATATCGAGAAGCAATATTATTGAATTATCTTCAAATAGTTTAGCCCAAAGTTATCTGGTCATTTCAATATTCTGGGGCATAATTTGCGTAACAAATTTTATCATAGCAAGTGATATACACTCTTTTCTTACCATAACTAAAGAAATTTTTAATAACTTCTTTAGTTATCCCGATATATTCTTTGATATTTTTAAACAATGGCAAAAACCAATGCCATTACATTCTACTTTTTCAGTCATATGTATATTTTTTGCAATCATCTGGTGCTTATTTAAGCAGGATTACACTAAAAATAAAATGCATTATCTCTTGTCAGTATTAATATCAACTACACTTCTAATCGCTATTATTAATACGCAATATAATACAAGTAGATATTCCTTTTTTATATCCCCGTTAATACTAATAATAATTTCTTATTGCATCTTTACGATTGCCAAATTACTTAGTAAAAATACTAAAATTTTTCAGCTTGCCATATGTAGCTTGTCTTCCATTTTCATATATTTTTCTGAGGACTTTAACCTCTCACACCTCATTAATATTGATAGCTATGAATCCAATCACAGAATCAATTATACAATTCAATATGCAGAACATTTATATCCACGATATGACTATTATTCAATTGCAAATTATATTAATAAAAACGCAGCCCCTGATGATGTAGTAGTTATATCAACTCCCACACTTGAAATGTATATAAAAGATAATGTCAATATTAATTATTTTATGACTCGCGAGAACAATGAATTTATTAGCCACAGTTCATGCGAAGGAACGCGAGAACTATGGAGTAGAAAACCACTAATTGATAATTATAAAGATCTTTACAAAACACTAAACCAAGAAACACATACCAAATGGCTTATTTTGCATGGGAAACGAGGCAACCCATACACAACAAAGAAACATGAAATATTGAAAGAAAAAGTACAACCTTTTCAAACTTATGCTAATGAAGATAGAACACTAGTCTTATATCGAATTGGGCCAGAACGTGAAGATTTCAAATAATGTAGTAATTAATTTTACATTTTTTTTATATTAAATAAATTAAATATTAATGATTTGATAAACACCAAAAACAATTTTAATGACTCAACAGTAAAATGCTCTTTCATGGAAAAAAACAAAGGCTTTAGAGAACGTGTAACCTCCTTATTCCATAGAAGGTCTGCACTATATTCTCTATAGATTCTTGCTCGTGCCTTACGAATTATTGACTTATTTTTTGACGACACATCTGGATTCTTTCTCACAAACCGTTCCAAGACCTTTAGACTATCTGAATATGAATCAAACCCGGAACTTAAACTGTCCTCTACATTGCATTTGTATACCAAAGGAGTACGAACGCATCCAACCTTGTATTCATTGGCTACATCAATATAAAATACTTGATCTTCGGCAGTTCTGAATTTAACATCGAACCCACCTACCGCATCAAAAACTTCGCGTTTAACCATAATTGATGATGTAGTTAAATGCGGCTTGTATATAATCTCTCCTAGCGAGTAATTTTTTATATTTAAATTATCTTCATCATAAATGCTATCATTATTAAGCATATCTGAATCACTATCTTTGATATGTATAACCTCAGTACAAATCATATCTAAATCATAACTATGTAATGCTTTTAGCTGAATAGATAGCTTTTGCGGGTGCCAATAATCATCCGAATCTAAAAATGCCAAAATATCACAACTGCATGCGCTAATTGCCTTATTTCTGGCAAAAGAAACACCTTGGTTATTCTGATCTAAAACCTTTAAGTGTTTATGTTGAATTTGCAGATCATGCAATATATTACTTGTATCGTCAGAAGAGCCATCATTGACTACTATAATTTCTTCAGGTTGCAAGGTTTGATTGATTATAGACGCTATTGCATTTCTGATGAAACGCTCTCCATTATAAACTGGAATAATTACAGCTAGCGTGCTAGTCACCAACTTATCTCTTTTATAGTCACGAATTATTATTATATAGTCATATCAAATTAGAAAAGTGAACTCACTCATATATAACTCACGTTTTTACATGTGAATTTCAAATCATATATCCACTATTGATATCATATTATCCATCTAAAGTTGACGGTTTGAAACAACATTTATATGATTTTGATAACTAAGACACATCACAAATGATGTTATTTTAATGATAATAGGCAATATTATTGACTATCTTTTATTATTAAACAGGTTTCAACATAAACTATAATACGTCTAAATGCTAATTATCTAGAGATAACCCTGACTTGAATAGACCATTAACTAACAATTACTTACCAAAAATAAGTGTTATTAAATTCAATTGATTGAGCAATACTCACTCTAAATAAATATTTTACCCGATACATTTGTATCAATTGCCAATGTCGTTAATGGTTCTATCTGGTAACCTCCTCACTTTATTAATAAAATATGCCTGCTTTTACAATATATATTAAACTGGCAAAACCAAATAATTCTTAATTAGGTAAATACATAACTACAGATAAAACTAACATAAATTTTGAACATTTCTTTCATTACTGTCTTACATCATCTTATTTATACTTAAACTATATTGAACAATGCTGCCTACAGAATTAATCGTTAACATTGAAGCACAAACTGACGAATATGATGAAAAATATTCCGCAGTCTTATTTACTGGCAATAGCTTAAGACATAAGCGATTTGGCTATTTAATACAACAAGCCTATCCCGGTCTTGTAAAAGCCTGGTTTACCACAGTTCCCAAAAAACTTGGGAAAAAAGAAAAATTAAGCAAGGCCTTATCTAAAGCATTGCCTGTAGATAACCATGGTAACAAGGCTTCACCTAAAGAACTTATACAAAAAGCTTTAAAAAAAGGCATGGGTAAAAATATCAAATACGTAACCAACGCAATACAAGGACAATTATTGCGGCTAAATTATCCGAATGAAGAAAAAATGATGTTTGGTTGGGAAGTAGAAATACTATCTAAGACCGCTGAAATTCATCCCACTTCGATTGAGCAACCCAATAGTGAAAGCACCATAAACGAACTTAATAAAATAAGTCCTTATCTTTTACTCACCTTTGGCGGCCCATTGCTTGGAAAAAAAGTACTAGATTCTGTCCGCGGTTATTGCATTAACCAACATGCTGGTTATTCACCCGACCTTAAAGGAGCCAATACAACGGAAATGGCAATCTATCATAGAAAAATAGATCGAATTGGTAGCACAGTGCACTTCATGGATGTGTATGCAGATGCAGGCCCGATACTCAGAAGGTCTCTAGCAACCATACACCCCGATGACAAAACTGGAAATTGTTTTCTTGCGGTAACAGCGCTAGGCAATCACTTAATGATTGAAACCATTGGAAAAATCTTACAATCTGATGAATTTCATACTTTCGAACAAGGCATAGGCAAAGGCAAAACTATTTTGAATACAGATTTAACAACCTATAGAAAAAAAGTCATTCGAGAAGACCATAGCAAGATGTTTAGTGCAGAACTTGCAAACCTGCGAGACTTTTAGGAAACGATATCATGAAAGCTGGCTGGTACATTTTAAATTATCATGATGTAAATTATGAAGATTCAATTCTTACAAGAGCAATTGGTGGCACTATAAGGCCTGATGTTTTTTACGAACACATGTCTTCACTTATAACTATGGGGAGTTTTATTACTGTTCAAGAAGGGTTAGATGCACTTAATAATAACGTTGAATTTAAACAACCCACTTTCAGCCTATGGTTTGATGATGGCTTCTATGGCTTAAAAGAACATGCCGCTAAAATATGCGAACATTTCAACATCTTCCCGACTGTATCTATCTGCTCCAGGTTTGCACTCCGGGAGGAAATGTTTTGGCGTTGCAAAATGAGTGCACTAGTACATCTAGATGGCATGCGTTTTTTGCGGACAGAGCTAAGGCAATCTCATAAAAACATACCCTTTAAACTAAGAAAATGGACGTTAGAAAATTTTACTCAAGACATTGTTACAGCGGTTAATACTGTATATGAAGATGTCACAACAAAAGAGTTTCGTGAAGATGCGTTCAGAACATTCCTAGATGCAGATGACATAAAAGAACTTGAAAATAATGGCTGGTCAATTTCGAATCACTCTGCTGCCCATTACCCACTATCCCCGCTTGTTGATGACGAATTTGTCACTAATCAGTTTAACGAGTGTCAAACTCTGGTTGACAACTTTTCCAATATTATCGACTCTTGGGTAATCCCATTTGGCTTTGGAAAAGATCATTACAAAAGTTTATTAAACAATGCAGGAAAGCCTGTTATACATGTTGGAAATAGATTTAACACAAACAATAACTGGGATGGTAAAAACTTGTTTCGTTATGAAGTACCCAATTCACACAGTATTAAATCCATGTTTAATTAACTGCTTTATGCTTTAGCACTTGCTTTAAAGCATTTTTTGCTCGGCTTTCCCAAGTATATTTTTTAACAGAGTTCTGCCTACCCTCTTTCCCTTTCTCTTTACCATCTTTAACTGCAATTCCAACCATCTCTACAAATTCATCTTTTGTGGACGCGATATTAATATAGTCAGCAAACTTCTCTGCTTGAGGAAACTTTACGGAAACAACAGGGCAACCTATTGCCAAATACTCTCTTAGTTTTAGAGGGTTACTGTTTATAACCTGTTCAGTTAAGTGGTATGGCAATATTCCAACATCAAATTTTGCCGCATATGTCGGGAGATCCTTAAAATTCTTCTTGCCAAGAAGATATATATTATCAAACTTCTCTAGCTCACTAACATCAACGGCTGCATGACCAATAATTACTATAGAAATTTCAGGAAATGCTTCCGCAACGGCTACAAATATTGATAGATCAATCCATGCCTCAAGTAAACCGAAAAAACCTACAATGGGGCTATTTATTTCTCGTATATCAATTGGGACGGGCAAATTTCCTGAGCCTGCTGAACTAAAGTGCTCGTAATCAACACCATGCGGACTCAGAAATACATTTGGGTTTAATTGCTTCTTTTCGCCCAGCAACGTTTCTGAAGCAACAAATACTGTGCCAGCAGATTTGGTTAACAGGTTATCAAGTTTTGATATAGCATCGAAATTTACCCCAGGTAGGGCTGCGTATTTATCTATGCAATAATAAACAGAATAACTTTTTGGCATTAAATTAGGCAAATAACCTAGATGAGGAATTACAAACCAAAGAAGTGGATCACGAAATTTTTTGGTAATAATCAATCTCAGCATTTGTAATCGAACAATAATTGGATTGAGCTTACTTACAATACCAGAACCATGAAAAGGCAATTGGAATAAGGAGTACACATACAAATTATCATGCACTTTCTTTGGGCCTTGAATTAACTTAAATAGTTTTGAAAATATTTTCCTGAGGTCTCGACCTGACATAGAAGGTGCCCGCAAACCCGGGCATTCAACATAAATCATGCGGTGATTTTTTGATAGCTGCTCAGCTATATGATGACTACTTGTGCGGTTCTCTGCACTCCAATCATTTCCAAAGTAAAGGATGGATTGTGAGTTGGGTTGCAAGTCAGCCACAAGTCAAATAATATTATTTTTAACTGTTAGTTATTACTAGCTGCAATACATTTTCGTATACCTTCATCCACACCAACAACTGGTTGCCAACCTAATAACTTTTCAGCACGATCGCTTTCAAACTTCAATCGCGGCAGAGCAGAATTCAAGCGATAACGAGCAAATGGAGACTGCCTTCCAATCAAGCCCAAAATCTTTTCAGATGTCCAACCAATTCCAAATACAACTTTGCGTGGCAGGTAAAGAACCTTGCCTTGCTCACCAGATGCTTTAATAACGTCTCGTTGAGTCCAGTTTGATGGGTCTACTAACTGAATTATAGTTCCTGTCTCTAGATCCTTATCTAGTGAGAGATTAACAGCATGCACTACATCATCTATATAGATCATCGGCAAAACAAGTTTTCCATCACCTAATACTATTGAAAGCTTAGATGCCCTTCGGCGCACTGCACCGGTTAACAATGGCAAACGCCCACCAAATATTTGCCCTGGTCTTAGAATAATTGAATCAACATAACCTTGCTTACTTGCCTCAATCACTAACTTTTCCGCTTCTAATTTGCTCTTGGTGTACGAACCCCTTTCATCCGCTCTTGGCTCTAATGGAGTATCCTCATTCATTGGATTACCATGATCTGAACCCGCCCAATCAACAACTGACATAGAACTAATATGAACAAGCTTCTTAACGTTATGCTGTTTCATAGCAGCTAAAACATTTTGCGTACCAACAATTGTTCCACCTAAAAATGCATCCCAATCTCCTGACATTGTCGCCCCAACATGCACAACCGAACTAACTCCTTTTACCGCATCCGCAACAACATCCGGATTACCTAAATCACCAATAATGTATTCTAGATTGTTATTATTATTCAGGTCTTTAGGAGGCCTTCTGCCTAATACACGAACTTGCTTGCCCGCTTTTAATAGCGAAGCTACGACCGCAGAACCAACACCACCAGTTCCCCCGGTAACCAGTATGGCATTTTGTTTGCTTAGCGGATTCAGGTCGTTCCACGGTTTATAATCTTTATCTGCCTGACGTGCGAGTGACTCGGTCCAATGCACTACTGTTTTTGCTTGCTGAATAGAAACGGGTAGTGGCTCACTATGTTCTATCGATTGATAAAATGCAGCAACTAAATTATGCAAGCCTTGATAAGGTTTACGTTTTTTCAATATGAAAGCTACAACATTTTTCGGAGTGTCATATAGCGGTCGAGCGGAATCACGTACAGTGTTAATCACACGCTCAATTGCTTTTGGAGCTGGAGTACTTCGTCTTAACGCAGTAAACATATGGAAAGAATCAACACGCAATACACCTTTTGTGCCTTGAATTAGCATCATGTTTTGCAATGGGTTGATATTCCAACTCAAATGCATTTGACCCATGCCTTTTTCACAATCTACAACTGCTCGCCATTCATCATAGGCAAGCATATGATCTCCACCTAAACTACGATATTTTCCTTCTACAGAATTTATGGTTCCAAGAAATTGCTGAATCATATACAGCGCATGTACACCAATATCACGAAACGGATATCCTGGCTCACGATAATGCGGCGGTAATTGCCCGCCGGCATAAGATGGATAAACTGATGAACGAATGATATCGACAGATATCACATCTCCCACCGCACCATTTTTAACTAGCTCAATGGCCTTTAGTATTTCAGGATCATAGAGTAGAGAGTGATTAACAGTTGCGAGTTTGCCAGCTGCTTTTGCTGCTTTATCTATCGCCTCACATTCCTCTATACTGATACCCAATGGCTTTTCCACCAGAACGTGCAATCCTTGCTCTAAAACATCAATCGCAATCTTAGCGTGTGAATCGGGCGGTGTGAGAATATGTGCAGCCTCAACGCCGTCAGCGACCGCAGAAGCTACATCTTGATATTGCTTACCTCCATACAGACTAATGGCGGTATCTACTTTCTCCTGATCTAGGTCAATAAAACCAGCAAGCTCTACATTCTCAATATTCTGCAATGCTTTTGCATGATGCTCGCTGATCCCGCCAGCACCTATTAATAATACGCGCACTATTACTCTCTCCTAAAATTATTGGAGAAATGTAACCTAATATGCGTTTAATTTCTGGTAATTTTGCTCAAATTAACAATTTTGAGCGACAACCTGATCTAACTGCTCAGCATTCTCATCCCAGCTGATAATCATATCGTGTTTATGGTCGAATTCAGGGGCTTTTTTTAGCTCTAAACCAAGTTTTAACTTGTTAACAAAATCATCGATATTTTCCAAATCAAAAAGATAACCGTTTACCCCTTCAAGAATAATTTCTCTATTTGCTGGGATATCTGAAGCAACAACAGGCGTACCACAAGACAGTGACTCCAATACAACATTTGGCATCCCTTCATTAAAACTCGGCAAAACCATCAAATCAGCATAATTCATCCAAAATGGAATGTTTTCGTGATGGATCCTTCCATGCAAATGGATAAATTCACTTATGTCATTACTGCTTATATAAGATTGTATAGAGTCTCTCATAATACCTGAGCCCACTATATGCAAACCAATAGATTCAGTAGATTTATCATGTAACTTATGAAATGCCTTCACGAGCATTAGTATGTTTTTTACAGGCTTTAAATTACCTATAAAAATTATATTTTTATCATGAGATTCTTGGAAATTGATTTTTTGCAGCGCATCCTTTTTATTTATTGGGTAAAATTTATCCTTATATATACCATTAGGAATCACACCCACCTTATCTTTGCTTACACCAAATTCCTTCTGCATTAAATCTGATAACGCGTTACTGACACAGATAATTTTTTTACATTTGTGCAAGGTTACAGATGTAAGTTTTTTTCTATACTGTTCTTTTACACTATGTATATCAGAGCCATGCACCTTAACGTAGACCGGCAGATTAAACTTTTTACCTAATTTAATTGCAGCATACCCATCAGGATAAGCCCATGTAGCAATTATTACATCTATGTTTTGATGGTTGATTATTTTCTTTGCACGACTAAAAATCGATAGATAATATATTAGGCCATTAAAGCGCCTTATATAAGGCAAGTTGAAAAATATTGGATGATATACATCTTTACCACCTTTGAATGACAAATTATCAATGCTATTTTTTCTAGGCTTAAATAAAGTAACCCAGAATACCCCCCACTTCCTTAGGGCGCTCCATGAAATGGGGACAATTGTATATATGGAATTAGTTTTAGAAAATGCATTGAATTGTTGATAATTAAATACACCCCAATTTGGATCAAATTTATTTGGGTACAGGTTTGTTATCAGCAAAACTCTCATATGTAACAATGGCGTAGACTACAGATATTAAATTTGAACAAATATTCAGAAAATTACAATTAAGATTGTTTGCTAGAGAACATCAGTAATCCAAGAAGCTGTTTTTGGCTTTGAAACATGTAACTCATTATTCTTACCAAGCACCATCCAGGAATAAAATGCACATGTTTCCTGTGTCGACATATTCTTATATTTTGCATTCAGTCTTATTTCACCATTTTCTATATTTTTTATCGCTTTGTTGTCAATAGCATCAACCCATAGATGAATACTCCAATTAGCTTGTATAATCACTTTCGCGTGCTCAATTGTTCTCAGTCTATTATGGTAAGCAATGCCACCTTCCCTATAAATTCGCCATAGTGATTCTGATATAGTCAAGAAACTAACAGAGGAACCAGAAAGATGGGAATAATGATCTCCAGGATTAAATCTATGAACTGCTATGGCGTTAGGTTTAGTAATCTCGAATAGATGTTTATGAATTTCACCTAATTTTTCTTGGTCAATATGCTCCAAAACATTTGAACTGATAACCAAATCAACCTTGTCTTCATTATCAAGACTTAGATTACAAATATCATAACTGTGAATGTAATTAATATTTAGTTTTTCAAGTGTTTCCTTTAAGCTATCATTCTTGTCGTATATATTCTTTAAATCAGATAACTTAACATCAAAATTACTATATCCAGAATCTATGCCATTCTTCAAGTACTCACTATTGTCTAAAATACTTTTTATAGTCTGCCGAACGGTTTCATGTCTCAACCAAGGATTAATATCAATAGTTATTATATTTTTAGCACCATACAAATAAGCGATAATTGGCATAAATGGGAACCACCCAGTACCGATTTCAAGCACAATATTATCTTCTAAACTGCCCTTATTTTTAAAAGCTAGCGTATATAATTCAACAGCCCTAGTTAGCATTTCTTTTTCATCTAACTTCGACCCACCTAGAACAAGTTGCACCTTATGATGCAGATAGTGTCTAAATGGGAGAATACCAAGCAAAGATGCTAGAGCATATTTTATGTGCCACTTAATCATTAGTAATGTTTTTCTTGGCTATTAAATATAGATAGTTATACAAAATTAAACATAGAGCCCATACAATATGACTACTATATAAATATTCATATTTATACAGCATTAACATGGAACATCAAGTAAATGCATTATTTCTATTTTTTTATGAAACAAGTCACAATTTGAAAGTTTTGACCTTGGATATTCAATTTTATAAAGAAATAACCTCAATATATAGTTACTATATGAAAGGTACTGGTCAAGCCATATTATGGCCTATAATTACAGGACTAAAACCTTAGTGATATAGTTTCATACAGCTTTACTTCAATGTAATTCGAGTTAATTTATAATATTAATCTAATTACAATCTCAATAAGTAGACTGAGCTCTAAATTTACCTCATCCATGCGGAATTAATAGAATGAAAATTTTAAACATTGAATATTTCACATCAAGAAACATAATAAATATTTCTTGCTTACTTTGCCTATATTTATTCTGTTCTACATATGCTTCTGCCTCGAATGTTAACGACCCATTGTTAAGCATCCCTAAGACAAATGAGATCAAAGTTACTCTACATCCAAACGAAAGGATTGATATAAATAAACAAGATTATCTTGCGATAAATATTCCATTCCCTCCTAATTTTCTATTATTAAAAGATAATCTGAAAATTACCACAAGCGACGGAACAGAAGTTAAGTATTACCCAGAAGTTACCTCAAAATGGCATTTAGAAAAATATAATAACTCGATAAGATCGATTAAATTATGGTTTAAAAATTCTGAACAACTATCTTTTCCAGCAACACTAAAAATAACCTTATCAGACAAACCTTCAGACATATTTGATAAAAAACCAACTGCCAATAAAGAATGGATAAGTTACAAAAAACGTGTAAATACCATTATTAAAGATAAAGAAATTAAACGAACCATTACATTAAATGAACCCGTATTATGGAGCGTTTTAGATGCAGAATGGCTTGGTATATGCTTGCTTCGAACAAGATCACTACCCTTAGCCTCAAATAATGATTTAAATTGGTTTGATCAATTATTTTTAAATTATTCAGAGACCGTTTCTTTAGCTTTAAATGATATAGAAGGAGAGCATGAATTTAAAATACAGACCAATTCGGCCTGGTTATTTGATTTAGCATCTACATTATTCAATGCATATATTAAAACAGGTGAACTAAAATGGCTGAAAAATGCACATATAGCTACACAAATATATTCAAATTTTATTGACTCAAGTGGCGCTTGGGTCTCGTTCAAACCCAAGCGCGATATAAAAACTAGCTACAATCAATCTATGTTCATTGACCTGATGTTAACAGGTGACGAGAGTTACCATGATAAAATTGAAGCAGTCGCAAAATTTGTAAGCACGTGGAGACCTAAATATTCAAAAGAATATACATTTTGGACTGAAAGACACCTTACTTATTCATTCTTAGGCGCACTAGTCGCCTGGGAGGCAACAGGCAATGATAAACATTTAAAACGAGTAAAGTATGTCGCACATGCAATTCAAGATGAAATTATTAAGAATAGCTCAGAGGAAATGAACATTGGCTGCTTACCTCATGAAATAGATGATCATGAAGGCTGGGTTAAAGAACACTTAAGAGGGAAATTTGTGTGCAGCCCATGGATGAGCGCAGGATTAATGGATGTGCTAATGCGATACTACATTCAGTTTAACGAAACAGAAACAATCAAAACCATTTATCATTTAGCTGATTTCTTTAGCCGTCACGGAACCTATATTGGCGACAAAGCAAAAACCACTGGCGAGATTCTTCCACATTACCTAGTATTTACTTCGGAATTAGATGCTGCAAAACCTGGAGGTGACCCTTGGGCTGATAGACAACACAATTGTGACGTCGCCGGTCTGATTTCTAAAGGCTTATGGGCAGGAAAAGTGCTTAATTTAGACACCAAACAAATAAAATCAACCACAAATGGATTGTTAAAAACTTGCAAGAAAACAATTCCGACAGAATATATAAATTCTAAAATTTATGGAGGAAAATATTGGCGCCTAAGGCCGCCAAGAAAATATAGCTGGTTATTTGGCACTACATCTGACATGAGTTATTTATATACTTTTAAATGATGAGTCTACTAAAGACTGCTATTGCAAAGAGTTAAGTATACTTTTTGCAATATATAATTTTTACTTTTCGTTAAAAATACTCTTGCAAAATTCTTTAACGAAAAATTCTATGCGATTTTAAATCGCTATAGCATCTTGTATACATACTAATCACTGAAATCTTACTCATTACCAATTATATTTTTTTCATATACATCCTTAAACAAAGAGAATGCCTCACTGAATACTATTATTAAGAAATATTTTTATGGAAACAATAAAAAAAGCCTATGACTGTTAACAAAAAATATATTCTTAATAGTATTTTATCACAAACAGGTACCTCATCTTTCTGCAGGTATGTTGATAATTTATTACCAAGAAAACTCCTAATACTGGCTTATCATAGAGTCTTAGATTATGACGAAAGTTACTCTAATGGTGATATTGAATTAATAAGCGCAAGTAACAAAGATTTTGAAAAACAGATCACTTACCTAAAAAATTATTATTACCCAATAACATTTAAGGTTCTGAATAAACACTTAAAGGAATCAATACCTTTTCCTAAAACTCCTGTAATCATTACTTTTGATGACGGTTTTCGCGATAATTATACAAATGCATATAGGATCCTGAAAAAACATAAAATACCAGCAACTTTTTTTATTTCAACCGATGCAATTAGTCAGAAAACCTTATTTTGGTTTGATTTAGTTGCTTTTTTAATTTTAAAACATACAAGTCCAACTATAACTATTCATAATAATATAATTAATATCGGATCAGATATTGAATCGAAAAGAAAATGCATTAAATCATTTCTATCGTATTTGAAGAAAGAGGAAGACCATACTAGAAAAGATGCAATTAATGAACTTATAGCACAATCAAATGCTTACGATGAGTATTCTAAAGAAAGAAGATCAATGACCTGGGATGAAGTAAAAATCATGAACAATAACGGAATGGAAATTGGTTCGCATTCTGTTTCTCACCCAAAGCTGACAAAATTAAGCAATAAAGAAGCCACTTACGAAATTAAACATTCTAAAGAAACCATTGAAACTAAACTTGATTGTGGTTGTGATACTTACTCCTATCAGGTAGGAGGTGAGGACTCATATAATAACCATATTTTGGAACTAATCGAAAATTCTAATTATAAATTCGCATGCACCTACCAAAATGGAATAAATTATTTAAATAAACTATCTAATTTTAGATTAGATAGAATACATGTTGAACGTTACACAAATTTTCACTCATTCAAAACCAATCTCATACTTTCATCCTAAATAGGAATACATTCCTATTTAGCGAAAATAGTCTAAATTATTTTCATTCCTTGCTCCAAGCTGGTGGAGAAATAACATAATCTCTGTATTCATTAGGGTTTCCATCACAACCATTCTCAGCCGCTTTGATGATATTGTACATCTCCCTAGCTGACACATAATGCAGTATGTAACTATCACCATCATTATACTGGTCCTCGAGATCAGTGAAGAAACTATCTAGAGGACCATCCAGGAGCACTTTCATACTATCTTCTTGTGCACCATGCGTATGAAGCTTTATAAATACCCAATCCTCTTTACCCTTAACATGTACATTACATTTTAGCCACTTCTTCATTCTAGCTATTACTGGCGGCTGCTCAAATCGAATATCTGAATTCTCTATTTTAGGCGCATATACAAATGGTATTCGCGTTTTATTCCAATTGAGCGTAAGCGGGCCCTGAATAATCATTAAATCACCTGATTCTTGTCCACCAACACATACATCTACACCATCATTATGTGATTTTGGTCGCGCAGGATCATCAGTTGCATAATAAATGCTATTTATTTTTTTTGTTTGCGAGCTATCCGGCGCTGCTGGCAACGTAAAATCAGCATAGCAGTGTAGATTTTTTAATAGTGTTATCTCGTTATTTAAGCCACAGTATTTTCTATCACTTCTTGAGTTATCCAAGCACCAATTTCCATGTATAAATGCCCAACTTAATTCGTTAGTTTCCTTACTTCTAGGTACAGCGCTATGCACATCATCAAGCTTTAAAATAAAATTATTTAATGTTTTATTAAAATTCTCTTCGGTGTCATCATCATGATGCAAATGCACTTCAACTTCACCATAACCTTTTTCACAAAGCTTGCAAATTTTATCCATATGCTCGAATTCATACTCTTCTTCCGGATAGAAAAATGTATGTTTAGGGTAACAACCATCAGAATCGACATGTCTTGATGCAATTTTTTCGTATTCTCGCTCCCATCGATTAACTCTGGTTAATTGCACCTCTTCACTTGGTTTACCCCACTTAGGTTCAAAGTGGTCCACAAAACAAAACATAATATGTTTTGTTCCCAAACTTTTAGGTGAATGAAATAGATCAGCCAAATACGAAATAAACCAAATATCAATATTTCGTGACTTTAATAAAATATAAAATATAGTCGTTAATACTATAATTAACAAAACTACTGAATACATAAAATACATATAAATTACTCTCTTGCAGTTCGTTCCCACGCTGGATTTATATTATTATTCAAATATTTTAAAAATCCATATAAAAATGCGATATTCATTAAGACGAAATAAATTAAAACCTTTAAAGTTTTTGGGAAATAATTAATACAAGCTTTGTACATACAAGCAATAGCAGCAGAATATATAATTAATTGAACGAATAGAGATATGCTATAAATACTTGCTTCACCAAGTATAAATACATTCGCCATGAGACAGAGCAACATCAAATGAGGCGTAAACCATCTTAATACTTTATGCGAGAAGTATGTAAAAAAATATCTAAACTTATTAAATGGATTTAGTAACTCAAATAATCTGAAAAATGCCTGATAGTTTCCAACCCCAATTCTTACTCTCCTGTTAAATTCCTGTTCAAGATCATCTGGCACATATTCAAGTGCTTTTGCTTTAGGTGCATACACAAGATCATAGCCTAGCAAGACAACATTGATCGCGATCATAAAATCATCCACAATAGTGTCTGTTGGGATTTTCTTAAATAGTTCGCGTCTTATAGCATAAATAGCACCATTTGCTCCAAGCAAACCGTTTAGCTCTCCCTCTTTTTGCTTAATAAACTTCTCATATATCCAATAAATGCTGTCTTGATTTTCACTACCAGAACTTGATTGAAGATTAAGCTCACCGCAAACACCTCCAACGTTACTTTTATTGAGCTTAGAGACTAACTCTATTACCGCAGACTCTGCAAACATCGTATTTGCATCAGTGAAAATCAATACATCTTCTTTCGTGTAGGAACATAGATCATTTAAGACTGACGTTTTACCTCTTCTCTCAGAGAATGGATAGAATGTAAGACTGTCTAAATTATAATTCTCAATTAAAGTATTTGTTTTATCAGAACTTGCATCAGAACCTATATATATCATTAACTTATTTTTTGGGTAATTTAAGTTTTCAATATTTTTCAGCCTATTTATTATTTCCTTTTCCTCATTATACGCAGCAATAATGATAGCCACAGTTGGCATGTTATCTTCAAAGCTATCAGATTGATCTGCTCCATCATTCCTTTTAATAAAATATTTTGTTACGAGAACAAGAATTATCGGATAAGCAATATACGAATATAATATTAGGCCAATTGAAGACCAAAATAGAATTTCCATTACCATACTCACTTTTTTATATATTACTTAATCTATGATTGAGTTTATTTTTCAATAAGCGCGAGATAATTTTCTGCACATTTATCTATACTAGTATTCTTAAGCGCCCATGCTCTTGAGTTCTCAGAAAATACAGACCACAAAGATCTATCAGACATTAAACGAGCAAGTGACTCTACAAATCCATTTAAGTTTTCGAGTTTAATTACATAACCATTATAACCATCTGTGATTATTTCTGAATTACCACCCACGTCAGATACAAGACATGGCAGACCAGCGGCGACAGCTTCTAACAATGCTATAGAATGACCTTCACTCGTGCTGGTCATTAGGAATATGTCGGATTCGCATAGAAGTTTATGCACGTCATCTCTATCACCTAGAAATGTAATTTCTGAATTCAGACCTTGCTTACTTACCATTTCTTGCAATCTTACCTTTTCTGGCCCATCACCAATGATATTTAAATGCAAACGCGTACCTTTTAATTTGCATTGCTGTACTATTTCGAGTGCGTAATCATAATTCTTAACAGCAGACAAACGTCCCACCATAATGATATTCCCGATATTTTTACCACTTGAGAGAGACTTCTTTATTGGAATACCATTATGAATAACTATATTTTTAAATTTAAAGAGATTGCGATTTACAAAATTTGAGCTCTGAAATAACTCAGCTGAAACATTTACAATCTTATAAGAAAATATTGCGGACAAAGACCAATTAAGACCTCTAACATTATCCCCATGTCTTGTATTTATTATTCTAGAACGCAAAAAAGAAAGAGAGAACACCGCATAGATTAAAGGCTGACGATTATGGGAATGAATCAGCTCAGGTTTGATTTCACTTACAATAGAGTAAAGTTTAACTAGCTTACTAAAGGTGTTTTTAATATCGACAAGAGATGCATTTACTCTAACTCCCAGTTGCTTTGCTTTACTTTTTAAAACACCTGCAGATGTAGTGCATATAATTGTGACGTCATGACCTGATTTAACTTGGCATGCAGCTAAATTTACAAGAAATACCTCTTGCCCTCCCCGCTCGAGAGAATCTACCAAATGAATTATTTTCATTGCGAGCAATACGAAATGACTTCATCAGTATATTTGCCAAAGAATGGCTTACCCGCATACTGTGCAAACCGGATAGTTTGGTATTCTAAATTGATCTCTATTAAATGCCAGCGGGAATCTTTATCCATTGCTAGATCTAAGCTAACCAAACGTGCGTATGGAACTTTGTTGGCAACCTTTAAGGACTTTGTGATCATTTGATTGTATTCAGGTAGGTGTGGGTATTCTTTAAAAACAATTTCTGAATTAGGATGCGAAAAATATTTCTTTCCATACTTATCGACAGCGTATTCATTAAGCTTTCCATCGTCACTCAAATTACATACGAGCCCGCCTTGTGTTTCATTATCTAGACTCCCATCTTTACCTATTCTTAAAGTGGAGTTTAGTATTTTAAAAGTTTCAGATTCAATACTTCTATAAGCGCATACTCTTATTGTATTCAAACCATAATCATGCAAGTCTCTAAAATAAGAATGTGGATTAAGAACAGGCTGCACAACACAATCTGTGTATAGCTTTAACGCTTTGCTTAAGTCTTGTGAATTATGTGCGAAATGTATATCACGACCACCCGCACTATCTATACTCTTTTTCAGTACTACCGGATATTCAATATTATCAATATATTCGGTGATTTGATTATTTTCTAACGCATCATGGTTAGCATCCACATATCGTCCTGATATCCTGTGCATTACATCCTCTATAAAGTCACAGTCTTTAAATAAAATATTATAATATGATTTATGCTGAAAGAAATTTGGTGCAAATTCATTCAATTTCTTTTCTATTACAAACTCATATATTTCTTCAGGCACAAAGCTCTTAAATTCTTTCCCTGAAATCGTATAACATGCGTTTAATGTATCTGTGCTAAATTTTCTGCCTAGTGCATGCCAATATTTTTTATGCTCATCTGAAATAGATGATTCTTGCATGCCACCCACTGCGTTACTTACATTTATATGGCGAACAATCCATGCATTTTTAATACCTCTATACCCATACCACGAGTAAAGATTAACGATTAACTTTTTAACAAAACCTTTAATTGTTTGTTGAATTGACATTGATATATCCTCTATGTACCTTCATTCTTATAAATATTCTCTGCAATATAAATTTATCAAACTGTCTAACTCAACAGAGATATCGTGACCCTATGCTTACCTGATTTTGTAAGTGGAATCTCGTCAACTATTTGAATATCTATTTCCACGCCATCTCCAATTACTTGATGTAGTGACTTTCTTATTTTCTCAATCTCATTATTATTAATATTCTCATTCACTTTAAGTTTTACTATTAATGAACTTAATTTTTCCTGAATCACCTGGAATTTCTCAATACCTGGAAAATCTTTTAAATAGTGCGGAAATAACTCACCCGGAATAATTTTATTTTCTGGCGTCCTAATACAATCAAGTATCCGTCCCTCGACCGATTTCATTAGAGGTAGCCCTCTTCCACACTCACAAAGGTCGTCACTAAGAATCACAAGGTCCTCATTCTTATAGCGTATAAATGGCATGCCATAGTTGTGCAAGTCCGTAATGACCAATTCACCTGATTCATTATGGACTTGTTGGCCTTGTTTATTTAGTGACTCTACAACCAGATGATCTATGTTTACATGAAGACCTTTTTTACGTTCACACTCTGAAGCTATGAGCATTACCTCACGACAGCCAAAAGTATTGTAGACCGTGGAAGAAAATGCCTCTTCTATTTGAACACGTTGAAAATCATATAATGGCTCAGCACCTGTAATAATTGATTTAGGTGGAAACAATTTTATGTCATTTTCCAGCAACCAATTTGAAAGATGAACTATAGGGTTAACATACGACACAATCACATCTGGCTTTATTTTATTTACGAGCTCTACAAACTCACGCATCTTTGAATCATTTAAACCAAAACACGAAAACACATAGCGATTATAAAATTTGTTATATAAATTATCCTTAATTTTGCTGAAGGTGCTTGTGTCATCTATATTTGTGCCCCACAAATAAACTGCTTTCGTACCTGGTGGCAAATTCGCCCAACTATACCCACGCCACATAACAGCATTTCTTCTACTGTAACTCTCCTGAGTATATGCCAAAGAAAGAGGTACTCCAGTTGAGCCTCCAGTAGTCTTCTTAATATGTGTCTTCTTATGTGGATGAGAGATTAGATCTTCGTAATTTTCTCTTATGATAGTTTTTGTTAGTATCGGCAATTCACATAAATCATTTACATGTTTAAGATCATTAGGGTGAAAATCTATTTCTTTCCACAATTTATTATAATAATCTACTTCTATATAAGAGAAATTGATTAAAGCTTTTAGTTTTCTAAATTGTAATTCAGAAATTTTTTCATGCGACCAGTACTGTTGCAGATTATATTCATTAAGATATTTACTGGTATTTCTGTTATTAATAATCTTTTCATGAAAAGGAAATAGAAATTTTCTAAAAATAGACGCGTACACTTTAGATAAACTCCTGAATTACCAAAATAATCTAATTGAAATATATATCAAAACTATACTCGCAATGGTTGCAAACATGGTTGGCTTAATACAATCAACAAACTTCAACTGCTTAAAATTTGGAAAGTTATGCTTATATATTTGAGCAATTAAACCTGTAGACATGCCACAGATAATAAATAACAAAGGTTGAGTTGAACGTGAAATAAAAAATGCAGTGCCTGCATAACCAAGCAATGAATAAAGCATAGTGACAGACAATATTCTTAATTCATTATAATTAGTAATTTGTGCCTCACTTAACTCGTTTAGATCTGGTTTATATTTATATGCGAATTTGAACAATACATACATTGACATAAACAAGAACCCAACCCAAAAAAAGTAACCCGGTAATCCAATTTCTGCAAATGTTTGAACATAAGAGCTGTGTGCAACTCTATGATGATGATCTGTAAATAAAGTATGTCCCACACCAAACAATGGATCAGACCTCAGCATATATATACCCTCTGTCCAGGCATCAACTCTGCCTGCTGCAGATGCTTCGCCAGAATTAATAGTCGAGAGACGGGTAGCCACGAAAGCAACTGGCACGATAACTCCTAACGCAGTTAACATCATTTTCCTGCTGTATCTATACCAACCATACAAACCGAACATCATGAATAACCCAAGAAGTGTTCCTCGTGAATCTGTTAAAATAATTGCATATAAAACTGCACAAAGCCCACTCAACCACACAAGCTTGAGTATTTTGCTTTTATATTTTTTAGTTGTGTATAAAAAAAATGGTGCTGCCACTAAAAAAAGCATGCCTAAGTCATTCGGATCAGCAAACACACCTATATATCTAATTCTTAAACTATCTCCGCGTATCAATGGTGGCATACCTGTCCAACCTATACCGTTTTTTGCTTGTAAAATACCATGAACAGCCATTATTAATGCGCAAATAGCTATGAATTTAAAATAAAATTCCAAGCGCTTCTTATCAACAAACAAACACGAACTTATAAAAAATAAAATGAGAAGCCTTGACAGCTCATTAAAAGTATCAGTGAGCCCTTGAAAATACCCAAAAGAAATATGAGATAACAATGCCCAGACAAAAAATCCGATCAGAAATCTTGTTTGGATGGTATTTATATTCTTATTATTTATTAGTAGATAAAATATTGCACATGTAGCCAATGTTACTAATAGCAAACTTGTCTCTGCTGTTTCTGGTCGATATTCATGTAGTCGCAAAAAATATAAAGACAAATAAAACGCAAAAAGACCTGATAAAAGCATAGGTGAATACTACTATTTGACGTTTCTAAAGTATGGTAATAGAGCAAGTTTCCGCATGAACAAAGACTTTAATCCCTTATTCCAAACATCAATGTGAAACATGTCACTTGTCTCACAACCATACTGGCTCTTGTAAGATCTCTCGCCTGCCATCATGAAATCATAGGTTGCCATACCTTTATCAATAGCATCTTTAATCGCTTCTGAATGCATCAAGACCCCTGGCTTCAAGGAGGAAAATTTCTTCATGTTCAGTCCTGATTGATAGTAGTAACAACTATCTGAAACATTATAGTTATAAAGCACCGCAACAACTTCGTCTGCAATTCTAATTCTCAGCATATATAACATATTCTTCTTATTTAACAATTTTGCAACTTTACGATGAAACTCGTTAAATTCTCGACTTGTGAATGCGCCCGGCTTACTTTTACTTTGCCAACTCTCTGAATGTAGCCTTGCCAGATCATTCATCGCTGAATCTATATCTTTTTCTTTATCAATAATTTGATATTGATAATTACTTTTATCTTCTTCTAGCTTTTTATGAGCCACTCTAATCGATCTTCGCATAGAAGCTTTTAAGGACTGATTGTACTTCTCCCACTGATCAGGTAATTTAATAAAATAACGTTTCCCACAATGTTTTTTTATTCCATGAAACTTTCTATCGACCATATGCTTTAAAAAAAAACGCATCAAACATGCATTTTCGAGTATTCTATGGAAACCTAGGCAGTCCCATAGCTTATCTTTAGAATCAAAATATGATGCTATTTCATAGCTGGCTGCATCCGCATATTCTGGCAATGAAATAATATCCAAGTACTCTGAAAAAACTTCTTTGCTTTCAGGCTCACCAGTACCTATAAAATAAACTTTAGAATGCGGAAGTGGGAACACTCTTTTTCGAATATAGAGCGGGAGAATTGCTACTGTTTTTCCTATATCAGATATCTTTAAAATCAGTAGTGACGTAGATTTAGTGTTATATACTTCCCACCATGTATACATCCACTCCCAAGTAAGAAACGGAGGGCACTCAGGAAGCTTTTGAAGAATTTCATTCCAGCTATCCTTCAATAAATAAAAATCTTCGCTAGACTCTACTACATGTAGCTGTAGGCTACGTTTTGACTTCACAAGCTAAATTATTGCTACATAAACTATTTAGAAACTTGTATACGTTATTCCTAAACGAACACGGAACTCATCAAAGTCCTGCCCCGGGATTGTGCTATCCCGATCACGATACTCGAGAGTAGAATTTAAACTTAAGTTTTGACGTACGAAACGATCACCTCTTAACAAAATCAGCAAATCATCATCCTCTCGATCACCTAAGTCAAAATCTGTAGTGCGATATTCGCCAATTAATCCGAATGCTGTGCTACCCCCTACAGGTAAATTAAACTCAACTACACCACCATTTGTATCACGATCATTAATTTCAATTAAGTCATGAACATCCTCTCGCTGAAAATATTGAAAGCTTGTTTCAAGAGCTGAGAAGCGTTTATTAAAACCTACAAAAAAACCTTCACTCTCCACTGTGTCACCCGTGACATCAAATAAAATATCACCAATTGGTGTATTAGAAACGACCCCGGAGTTTCCTCCACCACCGATTCCACCAAATCCTTGGCCCAGGCCTATTTCAGAGCCACTAATGAGGTCATTTGTAGTATCCGTAAATTCTTTATAAGCTGTAATATTAAGTGATGATGTAGAGTTCAGTATATAGTCCAAGTTAATTGAACTATTATTACCACCAGAATTTTGGTTTGGCCCCTCATCTCGTGTTATGTCTGTGTATCCAACTTGAGCCACAATATTCAGAGACTGTCTTGCGAGAGCATATTCCAGAAAATAAGTTTCACGATCAAAGTCTATATTTCCCACTAGAAGATCAATATTATTTTCATCGAAATCGGTATCCTCATACAAATAATTAAGTGACAAGGAGCTATTTGGGGTTAACTGACGCTCTATACCCACTACTGCTTGCAACCTGTCATTATCTATATCACTCTCTTCTGCATCAGTTCTAGAATACCTGGCTTCAAAAATTAAATTAGTTCTATTGAAGATGCGCGGAGTAAAACTGGGGCCAGTTGAAAACGTATTGATATCCTGACTATTGCTTTCATTTGGCTGAGCGCGTATGTCGATTGGAAACTCACTATTAAAACGATCCTCAACTGACCACTCGAACAGTCCTGGAGCTATTTTCCAATTTAATAACCCATCAATATCAAAGTTATTATTACTTCCTTGATCTCCGCTCAGACGACTTCTATATTGATTGAGAAGTCCAATTTGTGCGTCAAAATTGGGACCCTCATGGATAGCGTTAATTGAACCACGAGGAATCAAGAATGTTGCATCATCGTCATCACCATCACTATCGGCACGATTGATATTATCTGAATATTCCACATCCGCACCTAGTGACCATTGTGTTTGCCAAGCGGCACCAACTGGACTCGCAATAAACCCAAAGAGAATAATGGCGAGAAAAATGTTTTTATCTCTGGAAGAATTAAAAATGAACATAAAGAGCCTTATAGTGGGTTAATTTAGCCCTTACATAACAATACGTTAACTATTACATTAACTAGCCAGGGCAGTGGTTGTAGATGATACCTAAAAACTTGGCTGGGTTAAATCCATCTATAGCCATTTGCAGTTCCTCTGGCGTCACCATATCATGCCCGGCGACCAAGGCTGAATGATCTGCAATTAAATCCAGAATTTTTGCATCTGCTGAACTTTGAATATCAGACACATCTAAAATGATATATCGGTCTGGAAATTTATTCTTTAACTCATATATCAGCTCTCCCAGCTTAGAAGAGGTAGCAAAACTATCAATCTCATTTAGATTGTTTTCTCTTGCAGGAATTACTCTTAGTTTATTCACTTTTACAGCGTATATAATATCTTCTACTGCAACATCACCCTTAAGATAATCCGTCAAATCATGCGTAAATTCTAATCCAAAATTATTAGCAATCGTGGGCTTACGGAAATTACAATCTATAATTAATGCACTTTTTGTAGCATCTTGAGCGAAACTCAAAGCCAAGTTGGTGGCCACAAATGAACTGCCTGACCGATTCATGCAGGAACTTAAAGATAAAACAAAATTCTTACCGCCTGCAGCCTTAACAAGCTCGGTTCGCAATTCTCTGAAGGCATTTGCTGTTTTCCTATCTGTAGCAATACCTAACGCTCTAAGCTCATCCATACTCAGATTAGTCTTCTCAGACATGTTTTGAAGAGTATGTTTTTTTCGTAGTGACCCACTCTTGCGTTTTACACGTTTATTAGTGGGCGATGCTCCGGCTTCCGGTGACTCCTCCGGCTCTACTTTTTTCAATGCTCGCTCAATTAAGCTCATAATGCATAGTACCTGATATTATTCTTAAAACTCTCGCAAGCTGGTTTTCACAACAAAGGAAGTGATATACCTAGCTCCTTAACCTTATAAATTGCAGCAAATAGATACGCATTTACCACCAAGGCCAGAGCAACAACTAAAGCAATAATTGAGGTGCGACTCGGGCTACGCGGTGATGTTGGCAGTGAGGTAAATGGTATTTCCCCAAGTAACCTCGTACCCATCTCTTTAGTGATCTGACTCTTATGCCTGATATTACCTCCAAGTTGAAAAAGTACAAATAAAGCACCTAGTGAGCCCAAAACACCAAGCACCGGACCTAAAGCAGCGACCTGGAAAAAACGCAATCCGCTGGACTGAAGCGGAAGCAATGCAGGCTCTTGTATACCAAATCTTTGATCGCTCTGCTCAATATCGATATTCATTGAGACCCGTGCATTCTCTCTACGCTTCACAAGATCTTGATATACATCATTTGTTACTTCGTAGTCACGCGTAAGTTCAGCAAGCTCAGCTTCAATTTCTGGCAAGTCTTTAGCACGCTCCAATTCTAAGGCTAATAATTTTCTAGATTGAGCAACTCTGGTATTTAATCCTGCTTTTCGTGTTCTTGTTTCTGCAAGTTGTTCTCGCAAAGAGCCATATACCGTATCTAGATTGCCGGCCGCAGCGGCTGCTGAAGAAAAACCTGAATCATTATCCCCTTTCTTAAGCATTACTTTTAGATCAGCGATTTGATGCTTTAGTCTAACAACATCCGGGTAGGTATCATGGTAGTCTAGCCTCAGAGTAGCTAATTCTTGTTCTAGCAAGCGAATGCGTGATGCTAATCCACTCTCAACTTGTAGCGATGAACCGAGCTGTTTCTCACCTGCTAATTGCCCTGCAAGTGATCGCTCGCGGATATTTTCCTCTTGCACTTGCAAACTAAACTCTTCAATTTGCGCACGCAGGTTATTAATACGCGTGAAAACACCTTTTTCTGTGCCCACATGGTTTCCAAGATTTATGGTTTTGAATTCTTTTAATTTTTGCTCCGCAATTAAGAGCTTGTCATGATAACTTTTTACTTGCCTATCAACGAACTCGTAAGCTGAACGACTCTCGCTTTGCTTACTTTCCAAACTTTTCTCGATAAACATATCACCCAATAGTTTAGCGGTTAAGAAAGCTCGCTCTGCATCAGAATCAGTCACACTAATCCTAACTAAATTTGGTCCTGCAGATCTTACTGAGATATTTTCTATTAGATCTATTATCGCTCTGGATTTTTCAACCTCAGTTGCATCCTCATTAACCCAGCCTGCATTAACAACCACAGGTTGCATGACCGCCGCTCCAAATAGCATTTCCTTATACAGCGCTATTCTATCTCTATCTTTACCCTTAGTTTTATTAGTAACGGCAGCACCATGCATTAAAGGCGACAACATACCTTCCTTATCTGCAAGGATAATAGTCTGTGATGTGAATGTTTTAGGCAATACAAATGCACCCCCAAGAACCAGAATACTAATCACTGCAAACCCAATGCTAAGCCAAAATAACTTCTTTTTTGCTAACTCAAAAAATAGTTTAACAATTTGTATTGGAGGTAAATCAAATATACTCATATTATTCTTAACTTAAATTTAATTTTGCAGTTATTTAAACATCTTATGCTTTACAAATTCGCACTTTAGCTGCTCAGAAAAAACGTTCTGGAACAGTAATGATATCTCCAGGTATTAAAACATGATTACCTTTCACCACACCTCGAACCAACATATCTTCAAGTCGCAGTGGCACCGATACCGTTTTACCATCATGACGTCTTATTAGTACTGCTTTGTTGCCTGACGCAAATTCACCGAGACCACCTGCTTCTAAAATGGCATCCAGTACTGTCATGCCTTGCCTGTAATTTAACGAGACCGGCTTTGTTACCGCACCCGTAACTCTGACACGACGCAAATATTCTTTGCTTTGCAAAGAAGACATTGTGACCGTGACACTTGGACTACGAATATCCTTTTTTAACCCTTCGGTAATAATTCCTGCTACTTCTTCAGCTGTTTTACCTGCAACTTCAACATCACCCAATAACGGTATCGTGATTCGCCCATCTGGACGAACGGGAACCTGCACAGATAACTGCTCATTACCCCAAACATTTACATCCACAACATCATCCACACCTATTCGATACTCTTCAGTAACAATTGAATGTTGGGCGGGATCTAGCGTGCCTTCCGGCACGGGATTACCTGCACACGCACCTAAAACCAAGATAACGCCAAACCAAATAAGAGTAGTTAGTAATTTCATAGCAAAAAATATAAGTAGTAAAATGAATTATTATTTTAGAATGGATTGTATGGTTTTTTCACTGCGACAAAGTGAATAAACCCGCAAAATTTACAAAATTCCATACAAATGGGTGGGATAAATGGATATAACCACAAAAAAACAAAGGTTTTAGGTGTAGTTTTTATAAATCTCAGGTGTTTATAGGCTCTAAATAGCCAATGTCCAGATAGAATCCTACAAGAGAAGATTATCTCTAGAAAGGTGAAAGCTTTTAAAGCATCTTAAAAAACCATTAATTTAACTTGGCTTTTGCAAGCTCCAGGTGTTTTTGGATTTCTTTGTTATTTGGATCAATTTCCAATGCCTCTTTGATAAAACCCAAACCTTTCTCAATGTCTCCTTGCTCTACTAAAATCCACCCCAACGTATCAGTCACAGCAGCATCATTCGAGTTCATTGCATAGGCACGTTCTGCTGTTTCTAACGCCCTATCATCACCTAAACTAAAGTAACTCCAAGCCAGATTATTCAATATTACATAATCATTTGGATATTGTTTCACTATTAACTCATAAAGTGATGCGGCTTTTTCATAAACCCCTTCAGAAATATATATATCCGCAAGCATTAACTTTAACTGCGCGTTATTTGGCAAGTTTTTTTGCCAGTCTACCAATAGCTCAAATACATTTTTTTGGTCTTCTTGGCCTCTGGTTTTAAATACAAGATTTTTTACATTATTAGCTAGCAAAACTGCTTCACGTTCAGTTAGATTTCTTGAATCAATACTCTTAAACTGTGTGATTGCTGACTTAAAGCTGCCATTTTCAATAGCTTGATTGATACTTATTAATCTCAACGTTGTATTTTCTGACTCCCTTGACAACCATTGATTAATTTTACCAGTAATATCTTCATTTTTACCAATATCATTCAACGTACTCAAGTAAAGTACTTTTATTTCGTTTGAGTTTGGAAACGACTCAACTAACTTAACCAAAAATTTCTCCGCCTCATCGAACCTAGCAATCTCGAGATATAATGTTCTTGCACTATTTATACCCTTTAAACTCTCGGCATCATTAATTTGATATCCTTTTAGCAATTCATTGTATCTTGCTTCATTGTTATTCTGTAAGTAAGCATATGCCAAGACAGGAGTTAATACAGCGTTAAATCTACTATCCTCCAAAGAATAATTAGACAGCAGGTCTATTGCAGCCTGGTACTCACCTAACTCCATATCCGTGATTGCATTAAGCACAACTAATTCCAAACCACCTATTGCATTTACTATATGCTCTCGCAAAAAAGTACTTGCTTCATTTAGTTTGTTTTGCTTAATTAATATTTTTGCCAATAACGCAATTACTCTCGGATTATTTTCTGATGATTCAAGAACCTCTCTTAAATTCATCTCTGCCACCTCTAAGTCATCTTTAGAATACGCTAACCTAGCGAGCTCAAAATAATAAATAGGTGATTTAGGATAAGAATCCAGGAACGACTTGTAAAAACCCTCTCCCGCCATCGAATTACCTAGCGCAGTTTTAGACAAGACAATATTTTGAGCAATCTGCAAACTTTGTTGCGTCAGTATTTTAGAATCATCCAATCTTAAAGCCTGCAAATAGTGATTTTCTGCATCTAAGTATTCTTCTTTGCTGAAATATATATTCGCTAACAACAACCATGCATCAGATAGATCCTTGTTACTTTCTAATACATTTTTAATTCTTTGGATAGCTTTAGTCTCTCTATTTTCAAGAAGATCAATTCTTGCTAACCAGACCTGTGCTTCCAAATACTTATCACTATCTTCTCTTAAACTTAACAATAGATTTTTTGAAGCATTTACATTATTTTCAGCCAGTTCAATTTTTGCATGCAATAAAATTGCTTCTGGGTGAATAGCATATTTTTCTTGAACCTTATTTGTAAATAATAATTCTCGAGAGGCTTTGAGGTTTCGTTGTTTATACAATGATCTAACTATTAATAACTCAATATTTTCTAAGTCATGACCTTCAATTTGTAAGTTTTCTAAAATTTCTTGCGCACGATCCGGGTGACCTATCTCCAGATAAGTTTTAGCAATGATGAATCTCAGCTGCGGGTCATCAAGCGCTTCACCTGATAATGTATCAGCCTCAACCAACACATCAAAATACCTGCCACTTTCATAATAAAATTTAATTACCCCAATCTCTTTACCATTAGATATATGCTCATCCTCACTTGAGCACGAAAACAATACCTGTGAAGCTAATAAAGAAAATATGAAAATTTTAAATAATTTACTTTTCATTGAATCATTACCAAATGGTTAGTTTCTTTAATCTAGACATATTATCTGACAAAAATTCTGTAAGTATTAAATCTGAATTTTCATCACAACTCGTTGAGACAGCATTAATCGTACTACCAGACTTTCCCTTTATCACCATCAAAGCCTCGCTTAACTTAACTCGCAATTTTTTTGTGTAAGCCTCACCATCAACTTCATACCAATACCAAACACGCTTACACTCATTTAATACATCAGACTCGATCGTTGCTTTATTCACGTTTATCGAGCTTACGTTATTTTCAAGCATGATCTGTTGATTGCCATTATTACTTACAATGCTCCATTTATCTTTGTCGACCAAAGTATTATTAAAATTTATTAGCTCACTACCCGGCACTGCTTTTGTATATAGATAAACCGATAAATCGACTTTATGCTTGTTTTTTGTATATTCCGCCTCATATCTTTGAGCATATGAAATATATTTTAACTCCCATTTAGATCTATTTAAATCTAACCTACTCCATCCAGCCAACACACCAACATCATCATCCAATTTAGCAACTTGATTTATATTATTCTTTGCATATTGCGCATACAGCGGCGCAAAACAAATTGTTGCAACATAGAATACTAACGCGATAAGCCTTTTAGAAAGAACAAATTCATAACCACTGACAGGAAGTTTATTTTCTTCTTCCACGATGGAAATATTTGGGTCTAGGCGCCTTGCAAGCACAAAGAGCGGGATTAGAAATATTGCAAATACCACCCAACCAAGACTCGCATGATCTTGAACCCATGGGTGCGTCATTTCTGTCTTTGCGCCAATAGCTATAATTACCAAGATCCGAACCACATTAGCCGTTAACATTATTAAGATTGAAGATAATATCAATATAAATGCAGACCAATAACTTTTATAATTTAAAAAACTAAAAACTATAGACAACAACACACCAACCAACAAAAATCTTAAACCACTACAACTTTCTTCAATCTCAAAAATTCCTGACGCAAGAATAATTTTATTACCAGAAGACTGGTATTCTAAAGTAGTGAATGAAAGAATATTATTTACTAGATAGGTAGCAATACCCTGCAAGCTTGGCAGAAATATACTCCAGATAGGCACCACCAGTAACAACAAAAAAACTGGGATGAAAAGCACTCGATAGTTTCGTAACCCAACAAAATAAGTGATCGTAAAAAACACAAAAAATGGCAAACTTAAGGTCTGCCCGATGTTAATTCCAGAAAGGTAAGATACCAGCCATACTATAGATGTAAGAAATAATCCTATAAGGGAAACCACAGTGGGTTTTGAGTAATCAATTCTATTCTCTTTTACACATATAAAAATTAAATATGCAGCTAACAAAACTGTCATATAACCATGCGAATATGCACCGTATTCATTCCAAATACGAAAGAGCGTTTTTATTGATTCCTGGTATGCTATTACAAAAATACCAAGCGCAAAAATGATTGTTGCCCAACAGAAATATAATTGTCTATTCATAAGCAGAAATGCATAACCACTAAGTAAATATTCAGAAACCTGCAATACTACCGTGCACCTTTGCCCCACAAAACAACTTCTGCTGTCTGCAAAAGAATTACCAAGTCAAAAATTAAACTATGATGCTTCACATAATACAAATCGAAATTAAGCTTCTCAATTGCATCCTGAACAGAGCTGCCATAGGGATACTTCATTTGCGCCCAACCTGCTAAGCCGGGTTTAACACGGTGTCTTTCCCCATAAAATGGAATATCCTCTGATAATTTTTCTACAAACTCAGGACGCTCGGGTCGCGGTCCAACCAAACTCATATCACCTCGAAACACATTATATATTTGGGGCAACTCATCCACCCTATAAGTACGCAAAAATTTACCAATTGCCGTTACTCTTGGATCATCCTGACTAGCCCATACTGCTTTACCTTCCACTTCTGCATCTGAACGCATGGTTCTAAACTTAAGTAGACTAAAGTTCTCACCATTCAAGCCAACTCGGGTTTGTTGGTAAAAAATTGACTCTTTACCCTTGCACTCCAACCAGATACTTACCACTGCAAACAAATATAGTGGGGATGCTACGATCAGCAAGACTGCACTTGCAACCAAATCAAAAATGCGTTTGGTTAAGTAGCGAAAACTATCCTGCTTAAAACCAACTGAAAAAATAATCCATGATGGATTAAGCAAATTAGTGTAAATCTTACCTAACTGCCTTTCTAGAAAGGTAACCAACTCTACAATTTTAACACCCTTCAGTCTGGCATCCATTAGCTCTTTCAAAGGCAAACTATTTCTGCGGTCCGATAACGCCACCACAATTTCATCAATATCATATTTACTGATCAATTCATGAAGAGACATATCACTATCAACTAGATATTGCTCATCAACTACGGACTCTTCACTTTTCACAGGCATATAACCAATTATATTAATCCCGCTGCGGTCAGATTTGCGACGCAATTTAGTAATCCAACTTGCTTGATTACCTGCCCCCAAAATTAGTACATTTCTTTTCAGCGCCTCCAGATTAACAGTATGAGAAAAAATGGAATGAAATATAATCAGAAAAATAAAAGACAGGCTAGAAGCAATTAAGAACACGCCTCTACCCATATAGATATTCGGAAAAATGTAAAAAAGAAACCCGAATGCCACAAAAGCAATTATAAAACTGACAGTGAGCCGACTAAGTTTATTGACAATATGTTCGCGACGCTGGGTTTGATACAACCCCATGCTTATTAATGTAACGACTACAACTGTAGAATGAATAATTGCACGAGGGAATAAGTCTCCTACATTACTTGTAGCGACTTCCAGTGGATTTAACTCCGTGTAATAGCGAGCATAAGCAGCAATGTAAACACTCAAAAACAGCACTACCGCATCAGCTAGAGCCAACAGTAGATATGGAGCCTTGATGTGCTGATCACCTATTCGTATATCAAACATGCATTATT
>CAZVPJ010000002.1:0-31970 GCA_964629035.1 uncultured Thiotrichales bacterium
TCATGCCTTTATCAACGCTACGTTCAATAGCTCGAGCACTGTTGTAAACTAGAATCTTCAACTCATGCAATGCATGCAGCACATCTAGATAGAAAACCACCTCCTCTAGCGCACCTCCTTGCACACCTCGCACAAAAACGCCATCGGGTAATGCCTCCTCAAAACCTGGCATGTACAAACTGCTACTATTTTTATTAGCATTTTTATGAGCATCCACATTTATAAAACAATCTGCTAAAGATACGTTTGTACATTTATATCCTTTTCTTGCAAACGCCTCATGCAATGCCCGCCCATGCCAACCAGGATCATCTGTTACAAGTGCTATATGCCCTGTCATGAAAAAAACCTAAAATGAGATTACGAGAACGATGTATTTAATAGCGTTGGGTCGAGCGCTCCACCTCTGAAAGTTTTGCCGCTATCAACAGCTGTAACCATCACTGAAGCAGGACTGAACAACATAGGATCGACTTTGAAGAAGTCGTACTCATAATCCTTAAAAATTTGAGCGAATGGTTTCCCATAGTCGCGTGATGAACTTGAGGGAAGCTCCTTAGCTAATTTTTCTGCTGCGTTATCATCACCTTTTACAAATAACTGCACGCGACCCGCAAATAAAATTGCATCATTAGTGCGGCCCATTGCTTTCACAAAATCTGGGATCGGTGGAGACAATGGTGCACTAGCAGAACCATCAAGAACATGCTCCAAAGGAAAATGTAGCTCATGAGTTTTATGCATCGCCACCTCCAACACACGTGCTACCACTTGCATATTCCCAGCGATAGAACTGGTCGGTGTTAAAACAAAGGTTAAGGCACTTGGCGACAACTTACATGTCTCAGCAACCTTATCGATGACTTCAATGGGCGGCAGTGTATCTACCTCCAATACAAATACTGCACTATCACATTCATCTTTATACCCTAGCTCTTCAAATAGCGGTTCTTTTAATGCAATTGCACGACCGGGACCAGATCCTAATGCATGAAATTTCTCATGTGACAGACTCCAACCTGCATACTGACTTGCCAAACAAGCTAAAACAGGGTGGGATGTATGCACATGTAGAGATAATGGCCAATCATCAACAGCTGAAGCATGGTATAGGTTCACATTCCCCAATCCTCCCATACATATTTCACCAATGATTCTTCCCGCTTCTAATCCACCTATACAATCAATGCCTGCATCAATATACGTTGCTCCATTTGAAAATTTTCCAACGTTAATACGCAAGGCTTCACTTTTTGATATCAGCTCGTGTACCAATGGCTTTGCTAATTCATTCACACTGATCATTGACTTATTCCTTCTAAATTATAGGTAATTGGTTTGACGTTCATTTTTGAAATATTAAATAGCTTAATGTGCAAGTAATGCAGCAAGAATAGATCGTTTACGTTCTTTTATCATCTCACTCACCTGAGCATAGTTTTTAGCTCCAGCAAAAATACTACATACCGGCTCAAATTTCTTTATAACCTCATCTGCATGAGGCCTATCTGCAACCCAAAGTGGCCATGCTATTGCGTCTGAGATTACTATTTCTGACGGCGCATATACAATAGCATGAGCTCGTAACAGGGTTTTGCTTTTGGCTTTTGGCAAGGTTTTATTCACACAGGCTTGAATATGCTGGCGAATCAATGCACCATCTTTTGACTCATACAGTTCGTACGTTGCAGGTACCCGTGGGTTAATTTCTAAAACATAAACTGAATGATTAGCGTAAATAAAATCAATACTGTTCAATCCGATTAGCTTAAATTCTTTTGCTAAAATATTTGCATAATTCAATGCAACTTTCTTAGTATCCTCTTCAAGCTTTGCTTCATTAATTGCACCTGCATAAGCATAAGGAATCGTCTCTCCAAGTGCTTCAGTCCATAGTGTATTGAAACCTAATGCAAAAATATCATAAATATTTGATAAAAAAGTAATTGAAAAAACTATTCCATCTAGTCTCTCTTGATAATATGCATTCTCTGGTACTACCGTATCGGCATGCAATTGTGTTACACCTATTCCACCGGTTCCCTGGGGATGTTTAAGTAACCAGTCATTGTCACTACAAAGCTCGGAAGAAGAACCAAAGATAGTCTTTGGATAGGGAATCGAATACTGATCTAATGTAGATAAAAATATCTCAGTGTTTTTAACTGCTTCAACGACTTGCCTTGAGTTACCGAGCACCGGTTTAATATCGATTAAATCCAATAATTCAGGATTAGATTCAATCGCAGCGTCATATATAATTCCGTCGAATGAAGTCTCATCAAACGAAGCATTGGATCTTAGATCTTGAACTGCGCGAAGCAGACTATCCTGATCAAGCCCAAATTGGGATCGTTTAACTTTTTTACATTCATTAGCTGCAATTCGCGTATCACAATCTGCGAACCCATCTACAACGGTTACGCTACACTCTAGTGTTCTTAAGCCCTGCGCTATAGCGCGACCCGATGTTGCAACTACTAAATAATGAGGCAAGGTTAAAAAGCCCAGCCATTTTAAAAATTAAATAATTATTTTCCTAACGCTACTTACCTTGAACAATTTCTCTGGCCACATCAAACGCACGTTCAAAATGAATATAAATCGGCTCATCTCTGTCATGCATTTCCTGTAACAATCTATGTTGTGTTTGATACTTAATGTTACCGATCGCTAGCGCGCCAATACCAAATGCATTTTTTGAACCTTCGATCGGTTCACATGCACCCATAACATCAAGACCGTAAATACCTGAAGGTGGCACTGCATTCACATCTGCCGCAACTTTTAATTTGGTCGCAGCATTTTTTATATGTTCTTCTGTGATAACTTGCACACCCGCTGCTGCACACGCCAATATTACATCAGCCTTATCAACAATACCGTCAATCTCATCATTTGCTTCACCTTCTATCCCTGTGAGATCTGCACCATATTCGCTATTACATAGAGCCGCTACACGTTGTGACTTGTCTTTTTTACGCCCTAGTATTTTTACACTTGAAGCACCTGCTTTTGCGGCTAATACAGCTGCTGTAGAACCTACGGGACCTGTACCACCCATTACAATCACACACTTGTCATTTAGATCGGTGTTATGTTTGTCTCTTAGTGCTTGTTCGACGGATGCGACCATGCCAGCAGCAGTCGTAAATGCACCACTAGGATCAGCAAAACAAGACACTTTAAAGGGAGGCACCATCGATTCCTGAACAATTTCCATCATATCCATCGCCATATGCATATCTCGACCACCCAAAAAGATACCTGTTCGTTTCAATCCAGAGGGACTGCGTGAAAATATTGCATCCTGGGTTAATGCTTGCACATCATCTTTTTCCACATCGGTATAACCCACAGTGTTATCCCAGCCAGCATCTAATGCCATATTAACGTCAAAAGGACTTAAATTTTTTGCAGGTGTGAACATGTGAAGGATATAGGGCTTTTCCATTTTTTTACTCTCTTGTTTTACTATAGATAAAATTAATTAAAATATTGTATGTATTAACAAACTTCTGTATCTATTCAATAGATATCCATAAATAAGATTTATTTAAGACTTATTTGATTTGGATAAAGAAGCAATTTCTTGTTTTTCTAAATCTTTTTCTTCTAAATTTTTCACGACTGCACCCGTATTTCTACCGGTAACAATCTTAAAGTTTAAATCTGCAACGGACTCAAATTTTGACTGTAATTTACGTAGCATTAAATATGCATTAGTTTCACTATCTACAAATGCAAAGCCTGTTGGCCCCCAAGAGCTTTGACCTACCCCTTTGATACCCAAAGACTCCAAATAACTACACGCGTTCGCTACATTAGAACTAGTATAACGCCCTCCTTGGGCAGACGCGAAATATTCACCAATGCATCTCTGCAATTCATATATACCTAGGTTAAATGTGTCAATATTCTTTTCACATATCGCAGGTAATACCCGCATAAGAACGAGCCTGCATAATTTTTCAGCGGTTTGCGATGAAAAATCAGGCAATTTAGCAAATGAAGCATCTTCGTCTTGTCCGTGCAAACCACGCTGACTTTTATCAAAAATTAATATCACACGCCAATTTGAGGGAAAGTCCAAACGAGAAACGATTGGCGGCACGTCACTTTCTGCATTTCGCCCTGCATCAACTAGAAATCCACCACGGTCAAATCCACCTATCCCAATTCCTGATCTTGCACCGCGATTAGATAAAACAGCAATTTCTGCACTATCACAGTCAATTTCAAACAACCGTGAAAGCGCTGTTCCTACCGCGATAGCTAATTGTGTGCCCGAACCAAGTCCTGAATGACCGAGTATTTGCTCGACGACTTCTAGCTCAAAGTTGCTGGACAGACCTTTATAAGCAATAAATTTTTCCGCGTATTTCTGCACTCGACCAGAAGGATCACCGATTATTTGAAGCTGATCTGAGGGTCGAGCAATAATTTTAGTTGCCAGCCCATCTAGTGTAAGCCCGACGCTACCAAATCGCCTATTCAAACTACCGTGCAGATCTAAAAACCCCAGATGCAATCGTGCTGGCGCTTCTACGTAGATTGGTGTGGACCTCATAATTACAATTCTATTCGATCTTGAGCCTTAAGACCTTAAATTTTAAGCTTAAATCAACATTTCTTATCTAGACATCTGTGCCAAGCGTTAGCCATTCAATCAGGTAATAAATAAACTGTCCTTCGGAAGATTTCGACGGACCTAATACTTTAGCTGCATAACGATCTTCTTGCTGCTCTGCATCAGCATGTGCTTCGTGAGCAGTTGCTTTAAGGTCAATACAATTCGCTGAAAAGCGCTTACGATTACGGCCCGATTTATTTAAATTAGGCGCATACACTACAGCATAATGTATTTCTGAAACACCGCCTTCAGGATCAGGTGGCACATATCCCTGCATTTAATTTTTTGCCCAGAATAAATGGCATTCACACACGAAGGACATTTATTCTTTTAATTTTATCTGCAACATGCCGTCATCAACATTAATATACTCTACGCCTGCAGCAAATGTTTTCCAGAAACCACTTTCTAAGCCAAACTCTTGCACCATATCAACATTTTTTAAATTACCTAACCATGCATTGGGAATTGGCACTCCCATAATACTCACACCTTTTAGTATCACCACCGGCCTATCATTTGCAAAAGACAAGCCTAAACCAGTATTTACCCTTAAAGTCTTACCTCCTATAAACGGAAAATCTGGATCCATGGGAATAATCATTTTTGCACTTGCCAGCTCATCGGCTAAATCAATCGCCACACGCTTAGCCATATCGGTATTTTTAGCGAGCATGGCGTTAAGTTCTTTTTCACTAAAGTTAATTTCGCGCTTACTGGCATCTTCTTTATAAGGTTCGGGGGTTAATACCGACTCACTTTCTTTATCTTCAGTATTGTCCCTTTCTTGGCGATCAATTTCGTCGTTTTCATTTTCTTTGTCACGTGACCCCCATAAAGACTTTTTCTTTACTGGCTTATTATTAGCCATAGCAGTATCGGGTTGAAAACCTAATGCCTGTAATTTTTCATTTAAGGCTATGGTTTCAGTTTGTGACAAATGAACTGGCTTAAATTCCTTAGCGAATACATAATGTTGCAGTACAAAATAAGTCAACACTGCAGCAACCAGCATTGTTACCAAAACTATAAGTAAGACTTGCTTGCCACTAAAGCCTTTTTTAACATTTACTTCTTCTAGGTTTACATTATTCATAACTTCCTCCAACTCGAGCTGCCATCAGGATGATCTTGTATCTGAACTCCGAGCGCCGTAACTTTATCGCGAATTTCATCTGCTAGACCAAAATTTTTGTCTTTTTTTGCCTGAGCTCTGGTTTCTAGTAATAATTGCACTTCCCTTTCATCTATATCACTGTTTCCCTGAAACCATTCATTTGGATCTTGTTGCAATATTCCTAACATATTTCCAGCAGCCAAAATTTGTTTTTTCAGTTTGCATCTTGAAGCAAATTCTTTTTCATTGTTTGCTTGTTTCGATAACTTATGGAGCTCAGCAAAGGCTGCAGGTGTATTCAAATCATCCTTAAGAGCATGCAAAAAACCAGGAGAAACATCTTCAGAAGAAACCTCCACATCGATGTCTTGTAGTTCTTGTAAGGCACCATAAAGCTTGCCTAAATTTCTTGAAGATTGTGCAAGTGCATCATCAGTCCAATCCAGAGGGCTTCTGTAATGAGTGCCTAGCAGTGTCAGGCGAATAGCTTCACCTGGGGCTTGCTCTAATAACTCTTTTACCAATAAAACATTTCCAATTGATTTAGACATTTTCTCCTGATCAACATTTACAAAGCCATTATGCATCCAGTAACGACTAAACAAATTGCCACCATGCGCACAGGTAGTTTGCGCCCTTTCATTTTCATGATGTGGAAATACCAAATCTTGACCGCCACCATGGATATCAATCGTTTCACCCAAGTGTTCTTTAATCATTGCAGAACATTCAATGTGCCATCCGGGTCGACCCGCACCCCAAGGGCTATCCCATGCAGGCTGACCTTCAGTCGAAGGTTTCCACAGAACAAAATCAGAAGGATCTTTTTTAAAAGGAGCTACCTCAACACGCGCCCCTGCTAATACTTCTTTTTGATTACGGCCCGATAACTTTCCATACTCAGCATAAGATGGAACATCAAAAAGAACATGGGCTTCAGCTTCATAGGCGTGTCCATTATCTATTAGATGCTGAATCATATTGATAATTTGCGGCATATGCTCTGTCACACGTGGCTCAATCGTTGGCGACAAAACACCAAGTGCACCCATATCGTGATGGTATATATCAGTAAAACGTTTGCTAATAATGTCTATCGATGTATTTTCATTTAATGCTGAGGCATTGATTTTGTCATCTACGTCTGTAATGTTTCTTGTATAGATAACATTAGAATATTCATGCTGTAATAGTCTAAAAAAGGTATCAAACACAACCGCAGGTCTGGCATTCCCTATATGTGGATGACTATAAACGGTCGGGCCACATACATACATAGTTATGCGTTTAGGGTCACCCGGAACAAATTCTTCTTTTTTTCGTGTCAGTGTGTTGTAGACATGTATTTTCATATTTACTGATTATTCATTCTTGGTATTGGTTGCGAATATTACACCAGAAATGAATTGGTTATAGCTTGAAATTAGCTCGCGACCAAGCACTCCATTCAATCATGCTATCAAGTAGAGATCGTAACATTCAAAATAAACTTACCTTTATGAAAAGTCTGTAAATCAATAACCTATTGAAAACTAATATTTTATAAGGAATAACTTGATTAACATCAAATAATAAAGGTTTTTATCATGGTTTTATTGTAGTCGTGAACTAGAACAAAGAAGCAAACGAGAGCATGCCTTACTCTTAGTGAGTGTATTCACATGGAAGATGAATCACGTCCAGGGAGAGTGACGATATGCTTATAATTAAAGCAATTAATAGATTGCCGATAAATTTCGATATGTTATATCGAATATGCATTATTACGTTTTTAATTATTGGAACCTATCCCTATTCTGTTCTAGCTAATAATGTCTCGCAGCCCGTTAGCAAAAATGAATCCGTCAGCGCATTAAATGTTGGACTAAAATCTGCATTAAATAATGCTTCATTTAAATACATCAAAGAAGTCTCCAAGCTATATGAATCCAGAAAGCATATTCCTATTTGGAGTAATGGATCTACATACAATGATGATGCGCATGCATTATATAATGCAATTTCAAACGTCAGAAAGCTTGGCTTAAACCCTGAAGACTATGACTTAGAAATAATAAAGTATTTTTTAGAAACTACGATTGATGACCCAACCATTTTAGGAAAATCAGATGTTACCTTCACTCATGCATATGTGAAACTTGCAAAGCATATCAATGCGAGCTCTGTTTCATACGATCTAACAAATGAATATGCCTTGTTTGAAAATAATTTATTTTTAACTGAATATAATAAGCCGACTGTAAGCTCAAATATAAACCCAGCATTAAGACCAATAGCAAAAAACAACTCTCAAACAAACCGTAATGACCTCCAAAACCAAGACCCTTATACGAGACTACTTAATGCTATAGAAACCTATCGTGAGTTAAATGATGATTTTGAACCCATTATTTTACAAAAAAAATCACTTTCTATTGGTGATGCCTCGCCAGAAGTCATTAAAGCTAAAAACAGGCTATTTCAACTAGGCGACTATACATATAGCGACACCCTGAATTCAATCTATGATGAAGCATTCGCTTTAGGTGTTAGTAAATTTCAACTTAGGCACGGTTTAGACGCAGATGGCGTTCTTGGGAAAAGAACAGTTCGGGAAATCAATAAATCATTCAAGTCACGTAGAATACAACTTGAGGTAAATTTGCATCGTGCTCAACAAATCTCAGAATTAGGTGAAAGCCGATATATTCTAGTCAATGTGCCAGAATACAAATTATATGTAATTGAGAATGGAGAAACAATTTATCAAACCCGTGTAGTTGTTGGTAAGAAAAAAAATAAAACCCCAGTACTTACATCCGAAATATCAGAACTAGTATTAAACCCGTATTGGAACATACCCACCTCAATTACAAAGAATGAAATAATTCCGAAACTTCAAGAAGATCCAGAATATCTTTCAAATAATAATATGAAGATTATTTCAAGGATAAATAATAAAAATATTTTCATCGATCCTAGTTTTGTAGATTGGAATACTATTGACCCAGAAAGCGCACCCCTTCGCATCCGCCAAGACCCAGGTAATAAAAATGCCCTCGGTAGAGTGAAGTTTATGTTTCCTAATAACTTTAGTGTATATCTGCACGACACACCTTCACGCAGTTTATTTTCACAAAATTATCGCGCTTTTAGTCATGGATGCGTTCGCGTAGAAAATCCATTCGAATTTGCGAAAGTTTTACTAACTGATTCCAAGAATTGGACTGATGAAAAATTTGATTACTATGCCAACAGAAGTAAAACTAAAGTTGTACGATTAGATAAGCCTGTACCCATACATATTACCTATATGACCGCATGGGCGGATGAACAAGGTATCATCAATTTTCGACCTGATATCTACAAACGAGATAGCCAAATTGCAAACAACTTGTATAATACTGCTCACTAAACGACTCAGTATCTATACAAGGATGATTTGTGAGAAGCATTACAGACTCACTTAAATACCCAAAAGTAAATCGACGTTGCTTTCTAAAATGCTCAATCGCCATGACTGCGATGAGTATGTTTTCTAATGTTATTCATGCAAATACTGATAACTCCTCAGAAAGAACTTTAAGTTTTATCAATCTACATACTCATGAAGAATTACACAGCAAATATTGGGTAAATGGTGAATACGATACAAAAAGTCTGAATGACATTAATTACATCATGCGAGATCACCGCGCTAATGAAGTGCATGAAATCAGCACAAATCTAATAGATGTGCTGTATACGTTACACGTTGCTACAGAATCAAGCGCCCCATTCCATATTATTTCTGCTTATCGTTCCCCTGTAACCAATAAAAAATTACGCGACCAAACGAGTGGCGTAGCTAAAAAAAGTCTTCATATGCAAGGTATGGCCATAGATATCCGCTTGCCCGATGTAGAACTTGAGCGATTACGTGATACAGCCATTTCTCTAAAGGCTGGTGGTGTTGGCTACTATGCTAAAAGTAATTTCATACATATAGATATTGGAAAACCTCGCAACTGGTAATGTATATCTTTAGTTAACCAGATAATATCCAGATATTGGCCAAATATTGGCTAGGTATTAGGGAGATATAGGTTTCTACAAAAATATACTTGGTTCGCCACAACCTGCTAATGGGTAACATCAAAACATCTTACAAATCCAATCCAATCCAATCTATCAAAGTTTATTTCAAATCATATATTCCATACATTTTCATATATCTAATATACATTGTGATTATTATTTAGACCTATGAAAACAAAGATAATTGTCTTTACTGACTTAGATGGCACGCTACTTGATCATGAAGACTATAGTTATCATGCAGCAGAACCTGCCCTAGAATTTATCCGCAAATACAATGTTCCTTTAATCTTCACTACCAGCAAAACGGCTATTGAAGTAGAAGAACTTTGTAAAAAAACTAATTTTTTTCATCCTTTTATTTCTGAAAATGGTGGATTGTTAGCCGTACCAGAAAACTATTTTTCTAAGCAAGAAACACTAAAGGAATATAAAAAACATGTCATCGGCAAATCCCGAAAGGAGATCGACGCTGTATTAATGAGTCTTGCTAGTTCTTATAAATTCAAAACCTTTAATGAAATGAGCACAGAAGAACTCGTCAACCATACGGGTTTAGAGCCATATCAAGCACAAAATGCTAATCAACGCGACAGTACTGAACCATTATTATGGTTAGATGACCCGCTAAAGCTAGTAAACTTTACTTCACAGCTTGAACGTAAAAATCTAACGCTAATTAGTGGCGGTCGCTTTCATCACGTTATGGGTATACATGATAAAGCAACTACGATGAACACCTTGCTTTCAAAATTTGAAGACGATAAATCGACTAAAATAATTTCAATTGCGCTCGGAGATAGCCCAAATGATCTGAAGATGCTGCACACCGCTACATACGGAATTGTGATTCCCAACCCACATGCACCAAAAATGTGCATCGATAATCATGCTAATCTTAGAAAAGCTGAACAACCCGGCCCTGAAGGTTGGAACGATTCAATATTAACATTGCTTAAGGAGCTAATTTAGTGACGGATTTTTTTCAAAATGGTGTCATTGCCACACTGCATAACCTCACCAACCGAAGCACTGAGTCACTGGAAAATGAATTGATGGGATGGAGCAAAAGCAGACCCATGTCACTTATATTGCCATGCTTATACTCAGAACTTCAGGGCCCAGCATTAAGTAATATTATCGAACATCTTTCAAAAGCATCTTATATCTCCGAAATCATCATTGGCTTAGACGCAGCCAATAAAGAAGAATTCGAGCATGCTAGAAAGTTTTTTAGCAAACTGCCACAGCATCATGTCATCTTATGGAACGATGGACCAAGACTGAAAAAAATTGACCAGGATATAAATGTACATAGCTTAGCACCAGACCAATTAGGTAAAGGTCGTAATGTTTGGTACTGCTTAGGATATTTTTTAGCGTCAGGAAAGTCTGAAGCGGTGGCATTACATGACTGCGATGTCATTACTTATGATCGAAGTATCCCAGCCAAATTACTCTATCCAATTATTCACCCCACCTTTGACTATGTATTTTGTAAAGGCTACTACTACCGCGCTCATAATGAGCATTTTTCTGGTCGCGTATCTCGCTTACTGGTACTGCCCTTACTTACAGCACTAAAGCAAGTACTTGGCTCGCATGATTATTTAGATTTTCTTGGCAGCTTCCGTTACATACTCGCTGGTGAATTTTCTATGCATGCAGATGTAATACCATCATTACGTATTCCTAGTGATTGGGGTCTGGAAATTGGCATCCTTTCAGAGATGCATCGCAGATATTCCAATCAACGCATCTGCCAAGTTGATATCGCAAATTGTTACGATCATAAACATCAAGACTTGTCTGAAAATGATCAAAGCGGCGGCTTGTCTAAAATGACAATCGATATCACTAAAAATATTTTTCGAAAGCTATCTACTCAAGGTATTACACTTTCAATCGAACAATTTCGCACCATTAAGGCTGCTTATTACAGACGCGCTCTAGACTTAATTGATAATTACTCTAATGATGCCTCGATAAATGAATTGTATGTAGATCGCCACAAGGAAGAAAGCACTGTAGAACTGTTTGCCCAGAATATTATGGATGCGGGAAATATGTATCTTGAAAACCCAATGGAAACCCCTTTTATGCCTACGTGGTCTCGTGTGGTTAGTGCAATACCAGATATTTACTCAGACTTACATGCAGCAGTATCGGAAGATAACCAATAGCGGTTATGCGTTATTGGTTATCCAAACACATTGATAGGGCTTTAATACAAGCACGCCTCCTGACAAATCAACCGCATCCCATGCGATTAAATCAACCCAGGTGTCAGTACAAATTAAGTTTATATTAGATAGAGACAGTTCTTGCACAGAGTTTGTAACATTGTGTATAGCAAATATACTTTGTTCCCGATTAATGCTTTGACGCCAGAAACCAAATACAGATGGACCCAGATGCAAAGTATATTGAGTGGCATTAGGATGGAACGCAGCTTGTTTAGAGCGTAACTTGATTAGCCTTCGTAACTCATAAAACACTTTACAAGATTTAGAAGTGAAGTCATTAAGCATTAAATCCACAGCTTCTAAATCCCATTGCCCACGATTAATCGAGCGCTTATGTTGGGTCTCTGCAAATTTTTTATGATCATTTTCACCTGCGAATAAACTATGGATATAAAATGCAGGAATCCCCTCAAGACCTAACATAATAATTTGCGAACATAAAAAACGTTCGATTTGCAATGCATCTTTTCCTGCTGCCGTGCCTTGCATAGCACTCATCCAGGTTATATTTATTTCATACGGGCGTTTAGCAACGTCGCTAATAGCTCTTGATGTTACCTCTCCTCCAAAACTTTGCATACCAACAACTAAAGAATCTATTTCATCATCACTTAATATTCCTTCTGCTGGCCTTAAACCTATCCCATCATGTGAAGCAGTAAAATTAAGATACGTGCAACCGAACGGTGCTGGCGGCAAACTCATCGACCATCTAACCAAGTAGTCTGAGTTTCCTACCCACATAGCATTTAATAATAATGGCGGCAAGCTGAAATTATAAATAATATGTGCTTCATTAGAATTTCCAAAATACTTTAGATTTTCAATATTTGGAATATTAGTTTCAGTAAGGAATAAAGCTCTTGGAAAATACCTTTCTATAATTAAGCGAAACACTTTAATTAATTCATGAGTTTCTGGAAGATTGATACAGCTAGTGCCTATTTTTTTCCACAAGAACGCAACAGCATCTAGTCTTATGGTACGCACACCACTTTCCATATAAAAACGCAAAATACGTACAAATTCTATAAACACATCAGGATTAGAAAAATTAAGATCAACTTGATCGGCACTGAAAGTGCACCAGACTTTCGTGTTTCCCTCGGGCAACTCTACTTCTTGCAACAAATTACTGGCACGTGGGCGAGTGACTTTGGCTAACTCGACTGATTCATCTGCTTCAATAAAGTAATCACAGCCTGGTTTTTCATTATTCTTAAATTGCTGAAACCATTCACTTTTAGATGAAATATGGTTAATTACAAGATCGGCCATTAAATCAAACTGTTGTGAAATTCTAGTGACGTCATGCCAATCACCCAATTCTTGGTTAACCACCTTATAATCAATTACCGCAAATCCATCATCCGAACTATGAGGGAAGAACGGCAGCACATGCACTGTGCTCACAACACCTTTCATGTATTTAATCAAAAACTGATATAAGACTTTTAGAGGTTTTTGTGTGCCTGAAAGTATAGAATTTCCATATGTAATCAAAAATACATCACTTTCATCCCACGCTTTATTATCTGCTGATGTGTTTTGATCAAGATCTGCTGGTTGCAAATCCTCAAAAACTTCAATGATTTTTGAAACTGTAGCTTCAGATTGATCCTTTCCGTAGACGCATTCAATATGTGAATTTAATCTCTGTTGAAACTCTTGTTTTGTTAAGCGCAATATATCCATATTTCCTAGCGTACACTCCGGCAAAATATTTTCATAAACCCATATATATAAAGACAGCAGTCAGTTGTGCATGTATGGTAACTCTTTAACATCGATCTTTTGATTCTCAAAGACAAAATCTAAATTATGACATCTTCTCAAAGCGAAGGCGTACTCATTAGCCAATCTGTTGCCATTCTAATTGACGGCAATAATATTGAACGAAGCATTCATAGTGAAACCGGAGATGAAAACTCCATGCTAAACTTCGATACACTTATCCCAAGATTACTTGACAATCGCGGCCTAAGCCGACTCATATATTTTCGTGAAGGCAAACAAATATCACAAAAACTCAGCGAACGATTGCACGAGTTCTATCATGGCTCTGTTCGGCCTTGTCACAAAAGTGCTGACATACCGCTTTCAATTAAGGCTACACAAGTAGCCAGTAAAGTTGACACTATTATCATCATGTCGGGTGATTCCGACTTTATTGAACTAGTGCGTCACCTCAAAGCCGAAGGTGTTCGCGTTGAAATTGCATCTGTGCCGAGCACAACATCAAAACTATTAATCGAAGAAGCAGATTATTTTCATGCGCTAAATAAAGAATTTTGGTTTACGCTAGGCCCGAAACAGAGCAAGAGAAAGCCATCACAAAAGCGTAAAACCAAAAACTAATAACTATTTACCAGCTCATTCTTCTGGCCCACCCTGCCATAACATTTCGTAACCTATTTCATACGCCTCTTTAGAATAAGATCCTAACGCTTCAAATTTCTCTTTAAAAGCAGCATCTGCATGTGATATTTCATGCTGTTCGAATGATTTCCAGTAGGTGATAATGGCTATATGATCTTCTGTTTGTTTCTTTGAGGCAATAGATCCCTCATCAGACACAAATCCAGAAAACTTAAAGACTTGTCCAGCAATAAACCCACCTTTATCATCACCGTACTTATTTTTGACAACATTACACATCTCGCCTAGTGCCAGTTGCACATCTTCTTCAGACACGTCATCTTTAAGTTTTACAACGTTATACATCATGACAGAACCAAAAGGGATGGTAAGTGCATCAAACATAAAATTCTCCTGTTAAGTATGTTAGCTTATGACTAATCGTGCTGCTGTACACAGAGGATATCTATGATCCAATAGCACTTATATATCTCAAGTAGACAGCTATTTTTAATAGCGGTATGCTAAATTTTCTGAAATTATCTAACTATATAAAAGAGAGAGCACACAATGGGATTATTCGATTTTGCAAAAGAATTTGGTAAAAAACTGTTCGGCAAAGATGATGATGCCGCCGAAAAAATTACCCAACATATTCAAGAATCCAACCCAGGGATAGATCCACTGAGTGTTGCCTATGATGATGGTAAAGTCACACTGGCTGGTAATGCTTCAAGTATGGAAGCCTATGAAAAAGCCATACTCATGGCAGGCAATGTTAAAGGAGTCACCGAGGTTTCTGCTGAAGAGCTTAGCGTTCCCGCTGCAGAGGTAGAAGCGAAGGTAGAATATTATGTGATTCAAAGTGGCGATTCACTTTCAAAAATTGCTAAACAATACTATGGCAATGCTATGGATTACCCTAAAATCTTTGAAGCCAACCGTGAAGTCATCCAGGATCCTGATTTAATCTATCCGGGTCAAAAAATTCGAATTCCTCTCGACTGAACAAAAACTTGACTGAAAAATAAAGACCCTTACTTTAAAATTAAGCCCGAATCTTTCAAATAAAGTATGGGTCTTGCTTATTGCAGAGTAACTGCAAACAAGGTTATCTATCGATAAACATCTTAACCACCTGCACAAACCGTCAGCTTATTTCTTAACACTGATGTCCAAAACCGTCTAACACATTAATCTGTAACCTTATGGCTATAGATACTGACATTTTTCTTTATAGTCAGTAAAATTTTGACCTGTAATATTCATATACTAGTCAATCACTTCAAACTTATATACTTAAAATCATTCATACTAGTACTGAAGGTAATGCGTAAAAAATAATGATAGACACCATCCGAAAGTTTGAAATACCAGAGGGCGTTGATCTTGAACTACGGTTAGCGGGACCTGTGATCAGAATAAATGCCTGGCTAATTGATTTTATTATTCGTTCAACTATTCAAACTGCAGCGTATTTCATACTTATTTGGTTAGGTAATATAGGTTGGGGATTAATTCTCCTTACTATATTTATCGTTGAGTGGTTCTATCCAGTCTTGTTTGAACTCTACCAGGGTGCGACACCTGGAAAAAGAATGTTCAATCTATATGTTTGTCATGATGATGGCACCCCTGTTACTTGGCAAAGCTCAATGTTGAGAAATTTATTACGCGTTGCTGATTTTTTGCCGTTTGCTTACGCTTTAGGACTACTATCAATGTTTATTAATCGTGATTTCAAGCGACTTGGCGATATAGCCGCAGGTACTGTTGTGGTATATCGAAAAGCAAAAAATACTGAAATCAATGTGCCCAACGAGGAGCCCAGCCCATTACCTGTTCCTCTAACAATAGCAGAGCAAAGGTCAATCCTGGATTTTGCTGAAAGATATGATTATTTATCTATGCCTCGCCAACAAGAACTTAGCAACATTCTTAGCCACCTTACTCAAAAGCAAGATAAAGAGTCTGTAAAAGAGCTACACAAATATGCTAACTGGCTTCTGAAAGGTCAGTAAAAGTGAAGCAGATTCAATTTGAAAATAAATATAGTGATTTTTGGAATGATTTTTCATTCTTGATAAATGACTTAGAAAAAAGAAAAAATAATCAAAATTCAAAATTAATTGAACGTTATCAATTTCCAAAACAATATAGAGATATATGCAATCAATATGCAATTGCTAAGCAAAGACATTATAGCCCTATTCTAATTGAAAAACTGCATACCTTAGTGTTGCGAGGGCACGAACAAATATATCGAAACAAAACTATTTGGCTTTGGAGAGTAGTAGAGTTTCTTAGTAATGATTTTCCATACTTAATTCGAAAGCACTATAAAATATTTTGGTTAGCAGCTGCAATATTTTACATACCCGCTATTGCAATGGGTATTTCATGCTTCAAGAATAACGAAGTTATATATAGCGTAATGGATCAGACATCTGTGGCTGAGATGGAATATATGTATGACCCAGAAAACAAACAAATAGGCCGTGATGAAGATCGACAAGCCGATACCGATATCATGATGTTTGGTTATTATATATTTAATAATATTTCAGTCGGCTTCCGGACATTTGCAAGCGGCATATTGCTGGGTATAGGTTCACTCTTTTTTTTATTTTATAACGGTCTGGTAATTGGTGGGGTATCAGGGTACTTAACAAGCTTGGGCTTTATTGAGACATTCTGGTCTTTCGTGTCCGGTCATGGTTCATTCGAATTAACAGCAATTATCATATGTGGTATGGCAGGGTTATTACTGGCTAAACCTATTTTTTCTCCTGGCAATATGACTAGATCAGATGCCCTTAAGCTCATGGCTAAAGATGCGGTTCAACTGGTTATGGGAGCGGCATTAATGTTGATTATAGCCGCTTTTATTGAAGCGTTCTGGTCACCATCATCTTTTGTCAGTGCCAATATGAAATACATAGTAGCAGCATGCTTATGGTTTATCGTTATCATCTATTTCTGTTTCGCAGGTCGCGCCTCAGATGAAAGTTGAAGATTTAACTATTACATTACGTAACCGATCGAATTGGGAAGCTATAGACCTAGGGTTCTCACTAGCAAGAGTATGGTTCTTTAGGTTATGGGGAGCATGGCTGATAGGTGCATTACCAGTATTCATCTTGGTAATGTTACTTACTTATTTTGTGAATAATGAAATATTCAATTCATTAATATTTATATTATTCTGGTGGCTTAAACCATTATACGAACAACCATTACTATTCATTCTAAGTCGACAGTTATTTTCAGAACCAGTAACGCTAGATAAAATAAGAAATAATTATTTTAAGACAGTTAAACCACAACTGGCCGCATTGTTATTGTGGAGACGGTTTAGTCTTAGTCGTTCTTTTAACAATCCTATTGCGATGTTAGAGAATATAAATGGCAAACCACGCCGTGATCGACTTAATGTGCTTCATTCACAACAAAGCAGTGCTAGTCAATGGTTGACTATTATTTGTTTACATCTTGAATTATTACTTTATTTAGCTTTCTTGTTTTTTGTTTTTGCGCTTGTACCCTCTGAATTATATAGTGATTTTGAATTCTTTGAGATATTTGATGAGGAAAACATCTTATTTATATCCATTACTAATATCACTTATTTTATCGCAATATCTATCATCGCACCCTTCTATGTTGCGGCTGGATTTTCTTTATATATAACACGTCGTGTCAAACTAGAAGGCTGGGACATTGAGCTTGCATTTAAGCGAATGATGAATCGTCTTGACAAGAAGACATCAGATAATAAGTCTAGCCATATCATGGCGCTATGCTTACCACTTATTACTAGTACACTTATATTTACGCTAACACCAACAAAAACTTTTGCCGATCATTCTCTTTCCATTACCAAAGAAGACTCAAAATCCATAATAACTAATGTACTAGAACAAGAAGAATTTGGAAAAACTACAACAACAAAAGAATGGGTTTATATTGGTCTTGAAAGTGATGAAGAAACAGATAAGGGTTCAACAGAATGGCTAGAGAACTTTTTTGGATGGCTATTTGAAAATATATCTGATAATCAAGCAAGCAATGGTTTAAACATCCTAGAAATACTCATCTGGATAGCTATTGCAGCTTTATTAGTTTGGCTAATTACAAAATATACACATTGGTTGACATGGATTAACATCCGTCGTCGCTCCACCAAAAGGGCTAAACCGATACCAAACACCATTTTGGGCATGGATATATCTAAATCGTCTTTACCAGATGATATTCTAGATGCATTTTCCAAACATATTAATAATAAAAACTACAGAGAGGCTTTAAGTCTATTATATCGCGCATCACTTTCATCTATTGTGCATCAGGGTGATATAGAGATTTTAACAAGTGCTACTGAACAAGAATGCTGTAATCTTGTAGCCAATCAACGCAACCATGAAGAATCTAAATTCTTTACATCCTTAACGCTTACATGGATGCAACTTGCATATGGCAAACGCTACCCATCTACAGAAACATTATCTGTTTTACGTGATGGGTGGAAACAACATTACGATACTCATAATGAAAAGGTGAATACGTGACAAGTAATCGCCGAGTAATTACACTTATCTTAGTAGGTATAGCTGCGATCTTAGTAGTACTAACTATAAACTGGTTTGGTAAGAACTTTGCTCGTAAAGATGTTGAAAAACAAACCGGTTACTCCCTAGATGCTAAACAAAATATATTCTTGGCCGCTGAGTATTACTTACATGAATTAGGCCATGATGTTGAAAGTGACGATAATCGCGCTCGTTTTTTAGAAATACCTTTGAACTATCAGACTATATTTCTTAATGATTATGGACCTAAGCTTTCATCTACGCATTTTAAGAATTTAAATACATGGATCGAGAACGGTGGGCATCTTATTTTTACTGCGAATGATTTTCAATACGTCTCTAAAGAAGACGACGAACTTACAGACTATGGTTTTAGACATAATCAATTGTTAAAAGAATATGGGATACATGCTCAATATACAAATTTTAGCACTAGCTTACCCTACCCCTCAGAAAGCACTCCAACTGCATATACACTTAGTCACGATTATTCATTCGATATATATTTTGAACCGGACAAACAATTAATCGACACTTATGATCTAGCATCAGTAGAATTATCGGATCTTTACGGCACTCACTTACTACAGTTAAATATTGGCAAGGGGAAGCTGACAGTATTAAGCGATAATCAATTTTTAGATAATGCGCATATAGGGAATAATAATCACGCTTATCTATTATCTTATCTGATGTCTTTTATGCCGAAAGAAACTGAATCAATTAATCATAATATACTCTTACTCTACAATAATGAATCAGATTCTATTTTCTCGTTAATTTGGAACAATGGGAAACATGCTTTTATCGCATTTATAGCCTTAATAATTTTATTCTTATGGTCACTACGTAACAGGTTTGGACCTATTATTCCAAATTTAAATTATGCTAATCGAAATATAACCGAACACTTAAAAGCTATTGGACAATTTAGTTGGAGACAAGACCATGGAAAACAGCTACTTAACCACAGCCGTGTAGCATGTGAGAATGGATTATTCAAAAGATATCCTGCCCTTAAAAATATGCCAATACAAGAAAGACTTAAGCATATTTCAGATCTTTTAGATATTGAACAAGAGAAAGTACATAGCGCTTTATATTTTGAACCTACCTCTACTAATGAATTCATTAACTCAACTCATCATTTACAAAAATTATGGATACTCCAATGAGCAATAACACAAACCATGAAGTTAGTAACATTGATATTCAAGCCACGAGTGAATTAATAAAAAAGCTTGAGACTTCGATAACTTTAGCTGTTGTCGGTCAAAATGATGTTATTAGACAAATTTTAGTCACACTTATTGCAGCAGGTCATGCCTTAATAGAAGGTGTTCCCGGTACTGGAAAAACTTTATTAGTTAGGTCTTTAGCTACAACCGTTGGCGGGAAATTTAACCGTGTGCAATTTACACCAGACTTAATGCCTAGCGACGTCACCGGACATGTCATGTACGACATGAAAACAACCGAATTTAAAGTAAGACGTGGCCCTGTGTTTTGTAACTTTCTTCTTGCTGACGAGATTAATCGTGCACCGGCTAAAACACAGTCATCACTACTTGAAGTAATGCAAGAACAGCAAGTAACCATTGAGGGTAATTCCTACCAACTTAAAGAACCTTTCTTAGTTCTAGCTACACAGAACCCAATAGAGCAAGAAGGCACTTATCCATTACCTGAAGCACAATTAGATAGATTTTTATTGAAAATAAAAATTGACTACCCTAGCCATGAAGATGAAGTAAATATCGTTAAACAAGTCACCTCACAGAGTGTTGGAGACAAGCTTGACCTGTCAGCTGTAAGCCAACAATTAACACCTGAACAAGTTGTAAGCTTACAAAATACAGCAGCTAAATTATATATTGATGAGCAGATTATCCAATATTCAGTGCGAATTGTAACGGCTACTAGAAATCGAAATGGAATCGATATCGGATCTGGTCCGCGCGGCAGTATCGCCTTATTACGTGCAGCACGAGCAAATGCACTTATAAATGGCAATACTTTTGTGACACCAGATGATGTGAAAACTGTAGCGCCAAATGTATTACGTCATCGCATTACACTTAATGCAGATTTAGAGATTGAAGGTTACCCAATAGATAAAGTTATCGACGATATACTTAAAGAAGTGGATGCGCCACGTATTTAAGTTTAATTGACATGAAACCCTCAAAATATTCCATTTATATCGCAGTGATGTGGGTAGCATTAGGACTGTCTGCTGCGTTTCTACCAGATTTAGAAATATATTGGAAAATTTTCGGTTTTGGCTTTTTAATTATACTGGCAGCAGACGCTATAGCAGTGATCAAGAAACCGAACATTGACATACAACATGAAGTTAACGGCAATCTACCTATATATAGCTGGAGTAATGTTAAACAAACGATTCATAATCAATCATCCAGTTATTTACATCTTCTTGCCCACGACCACTATCCGGAAAGGTTTAATGTAGAAAGTTTACCTGAAGCCTTTACCCTCGCACCAAATGAAAGTGTTGAATTAAAGTACAGAGTCCAACCACTTGCTCGTGGAAATTTTAGCTTCCAGGGTACCGATATCTTAAGACATTCCCCTCTAAATCTCTGGTTATGTAAATTTTTTTACAGAAAGAAAAAAAATGTATGCGTATTCCCTGATTTTGCATCGATCAGTAAATATGTCTTTTTGGCAACTGATAATCGATTAAGTCAACTAGGTATCAAAAAGAAGCAACGCCGAGGTGAAGGCAATGATTTTTATCAATTACGTGAATACAATATTGGTGACAGCTTAAAACAAATTGACTGGAAGGCTAGCTCACGTCTAAATAAACTTATATCAAAAGAATATCAAGATGAGCGCGATCAACAAATCGTATTTTTATTAGACTGTGGCCGTCGCATGAGACATGCTGATGAGAACTACACTCATCTAGATCAAGCCATTAATTCTATGCTTTTATTGGCCTATGTTGCTATACAACAAGGTGACGCAGTGGGCTTTAAATCATTTGCTGGAAATGAGCGTTGGGTGCCGCCTAAGAAAGGTCCACATGTAGTGAATAATTTACTTCATAAAACCTACGACCTGCCTTCAACTTTGGATTCTGCTGACTACATCATCGCTGCAGAAGAGATGTTACGTTATCAAAAACGCCGCTCATTAGTAGTCATCATAACCAACACTCGTGATGATGACTACGATAATCTTGTTTCTGCAATACGCTTACTCAGTACACGTCATTTAGTCATTCTTGCAGATTTACGCGAACAATCACTCAATGACTTTCAAAAACAATCTGTGACAGATTTAGATAGTGCACTACACTTTCACGCCACCGAACAATTTCTTCACCAACGCCAGGAAAATCATCGTAAGCTGAGACACTTGGGTGTAATTTGTTTAGATGTATCTGCTAAACAGCTACCTACTCACTTGGTTAATGAATATTTAAATATAAAACGCTCAAGCAAGCTTTAACCTGTATAAATCGCTTTATAAGCAGCATAAAAAGCTGCCATACCCATTGGCATAAGCACCAACCATCCCAAGAAAAATGGTATAGAAGCTAAAACGGCTAACACCGTCATGAGTAAGCCGAAAATAAACATTGGAAGAATATTTTTCAAACATCCCGAAAAACTCAATTTCAATGACTCAAATAATGGTATGCCACCTAGCGAGATAAGCACTGGCGCAAACCAAAATATCATCATGACAGGAAAAACCAGTAAAAGACCGATCAACACTACTAACATAGTCCCAGAAGTTAGTAGCGAAGCTGGATTGATTAACTCAGTATCACCCTGCCCCCCGAAAACTCCCACACCTCCTAGTGCAAGAAGTGCAAATACCAGTACAAAACTAATAATAATTACTAAATAAACGGCTCCTAAGCCAATCAGAGACCCAGTATTATTTTTAAAGCCTGCAAATAAGTGTCCTACCTCAAGATTTTCACCACGATCTAATGCCGCACAACCCAGCATAAAACCTGCCATGAATACGGCATATAGCAATGACATTGCTAAACCACCAATTAGAGGAACAAATTGCACGACTACATTCAAAACAATCCAAAGAACAACCAATGTAATCCAGATTAATGGATTCATCTTGAACAAGGTAAATGATTCTTTAATCCAGTCCAAACCAGCACTAGCCGGCAAAGACTTGATACCTGTAACGGCTAATTCGACCTCAGCCGACTTCCTCCCCTCCGTAAGATTTGCATCAGGTGTTTGATATGGGTTTTGCTCTGTCATATTTGGCTCACTTTAACGGTCTGTTATATAGGCTTAGGTCAAAAGAATAATGTATATATGCAACTATTCAAAGACCAAACTATGACGTTTTATAAATCTAGTTGAACCACCTATACTATTATCAAGTTTTATAGTGATAACTTTAATTTGACGTCTTAATATTCATTCACATCGTACTAAAGGATATATCTATGAAAATGCAGTTCCAGATAATACTAGCCCTCTTGATTCTTGGAGTTACAAACACGGCCCTAGGCCAAGATATAGAATATAGAAGTGGAGATAAGCAAGTGGCATTGGTAGAGCTATATACATCACAGGGATGCAGTAGCTGCCCTCCAGCGGATCAATGGCTTGGAAAACTCAAAAACGAACCTGGTTTGTGGACAGAGTTTGTACCCGTAGCATTCCATGTTGACTATTGGGATTACCTCGGTTGGAAAGATAGCTTTTCAAAAGCGGAATATTCCAACAGACAGCGTTTACATAGAAAACAAGGTAACGTAAAAGTTGTTTATACTCCTGGATTTTTTCTAAATGGAAAAGAATGGAAACGCCGACTAGGCAGGAGTACACCGACATTAAATGAAAACTCAGCAGGTAACTTAGAGGCAAGTTTGAGTGGGAATCAATTAAAAGTTAATTATGACCCAAGCAATATCGTTAGCCCAACGACTTTAAATATTGGTATTTTAGGATTTGGTTATCAAACACCCATCCAATCAGGAGAAAACTCCAACCGCGTATTAGTGGAAGACTTTGTTTTACTGTCTCATTCAGAGCATCAAAGCGCTAACAACAACTGGGAGATTACACTACCCGATAGCGTTACTCCGAAAGCTGAAAGATATGCTGTAGCAATATGGGTCAGTGAAGGAAAAAAATTACAACCCTTACAAACCACTGGTGGATGGTTACCAAACGACTTGTATTAAGCCGACTATTGATCAATATTAATTAATAGTGCGGTGGAACTTCATTCCCAGAAGACACGTCAGGCAGATTAGATACAACTTCCTTATACTGATCTTTTAACATTTCGCATAGTGTTGTTAAGGTATCTATTTCTGTCTGCTGAGTAATTACATGTGAGTTAAGTTCTTCTAACAAATCTTCCTGGAAAGCTAGCTTTGTCTCCAACTCGATGATTCGCTCTTCTAACATATGGCTTTGGACATCTGTTTGTTTATCTTCTGGCATAATCATTACCCATATATTTGAATATCAGGCTCATTTAGCTCACCTAATTGCTCACGTAGATCAAGAATATGTTGCTCCCAATATTGAGTTGTATTAAACCATGGGAATGCACGAGGAAAAGCTGGATCACTCCATCTTTTTGCCAACCATGCGCTAAAGTACATAATTCTTAGCGTCCTCAATGACTCAATATATTTTATTTGCTGCAAAGGGAATGTTGAAAATTCATTATAGCCTTCTATAATTTCATTTAATTGTGCTGTTTGTCTTACCCTGTCACCAGAAAGTAACATCCATATATCTTGTATAGCGGGCGCCATTCTAGCGTCATCAAAATCAATAAAATGCGGTGCATCATCACGCCATAGTATATTCCCAACATGACAATCCCCATGAACCCGAATATATTCTGAAGTTTCGCTATCTATATAAATTTTGTCTATTGTGTTTAGTATTTCATTGACTACTGCATAATAAGAATCTCGAATATGGTCTGGAATAAACTTGTCTTTAATCAATGCAGCACTCTCATGACCATATTGCTGGCACGTTATAGCAGGACGCTCTTTAAATGGCTCTACCGCACCTACTGCATGCATACGACCGAGAAATCTACCCATAATAAATAAATTATCTAGATTATCTAATTCAGGCGCATGTCCACCCTTACGAGGATAAAGTGCGATGCGAAATTCACCAAATTGGTGAATACTTTCTCCGTCTTTTACCAACGGCGGCACGACAGGCAATTCTTGGTCGACCAACTCAGTACAGAACTGATGTTCTTCTAAAATTTGTGCATCACTCCAACGATTGGGTCGGTAAAACTTGGCAATAATGGGCTCATCGTCTTCAATACCTACTTGATACACACGATTCTCATAACTATTAAGCGCTAGTATTCTACCATCACTCACGTATCCATGATGATCAACTGCATTAAGAACAAAACTTGGTGTTAAGGCATCGAATGGATGCTCAATTAGGTTATCTTCATCACCACAGTCTTTATCTAAAGGGTATGAATTACTCATAAGACCACGTTAGCTAACGATTATCATAGCAACATATTTAGATTAGCAAATTATGCAAATATGATTGTATGTCTTTATCACCTGCATGCCATTTCTTAACCACCTTTTTACCGGCTAACAGACATTCTTTACCAAACTCTCTGTCGACAAATTCATCACGCGTTCGCCCGACAATGGTTCGGGCTTGATTGGCATTTAATCCACCACCCATCAAATAACGTAAATATACATCATCTTCATGAATTTCCGTACCTTCTGATAATTCTTTAATCAAGCTATAGGTAAAAACAGACATCATTTTTCTTACATCTTTAGCTTTTTCTTGCACAGGAACCGGTAGGTCACAGGTTGCCACCTGCAATATTTCATGGGTTTGACTACAAAGTTCTTCTAAAGTGTGTATTTCTGCCATAGTATTTTATTATCTTCGCGATACCGCAACTCTTATGGCATCTAATTTTAATTGTGAGTGTTGCAGAAAGTCCTCCGCCTGAGTGGTAACCGTTTTTAAATACTCGATTTCTTCTTTCCGAATATTAGGGTTAACCTTTGACAAAGAAACCAAACGTTCTAGCTCTGTTGCTTGTTTACTTTTCATTGTTTCAGTAGCTTGTTTAACTATTTCTGACATTTCTACTTGAGCTATACCGTTTGCATGTTCAATTAATTCTGTTATTTGGGTGCGGGTGTGTTTAATGATACTTTGCGCAACATTTTTCTTAACTCGTTCTGCCATTCGATCCATATGTTCAGAGGTAAGCACGCTACCCAAATCATTATGATTATGGTCTATTAGAACTCTGATCATTGCTTTTGAAAAATAATTATCAAGCCGCAGCATTTTAGGTGCAGCACACTGAATAGTAAAAATACACTCCAACAACACTGTACTTGATTTCAATGCTTGTAACTTAACGGTACAAAGCGACACATTCCCAAACTCGCCAGAAAGGATCATATCCATACTTCCAGCAACCATTGGATGCTCCCATGTATGAAACTGCATATCCTCACGCACCAGGGCTTTAGTACGATCATATGTTGCTGTTAAGCCATCTTCGGATAACCCTGGAAAACTATGTTCATGCATATGATCACCAGGCTGTAATACAACGCTATGCAAACTATGATATTGCTGATCGACACCAAATTGGTCACAGACACGTTCCATGTAATCTGCTAACTCTAACTGATTGGTTACCTCTAAAATATCCTCAACCACCTCGGCAGCTAGATTTGGATTGCACGAGTTAAGCTCTAATAAACGATCTCTACCTTGCTGTAAGGCAAGCTGCATTTCTAATGTTTTTGCACGAGTTTCTTGAACTAAATTTTCAAAGTCTTCATTCGCATTTTCATTCTGACTTATTAAACATGTCTGTAATCGCTCTGCATAAATATGATAAACCGCTTGACCAATAGAACAGACCTGACGAAAAGCATTAAGCCCTTCATCATACCAACGTAATAATTTTTCTTGCGCACCATCTTTATAATAAGGAACATGGATTTGAACAGTATGCACCTGTCCAATTCGATCTAATCGACCAATACGTTGTTCTAGCAAATCTGCATTAAGCGGCAAATCAAACAATACCAAATGATGGGCAAACTGGAAATTTCGACCCTCACTACCAATTTCAGAACAAATAAGGACTTGCGCCCCTTCCTCTTCATCAGAAAAATAAGCAGCCGCCCGGTCTCTAGCAATCAGATCAAGTTTTTCATGAAATACTGTAGAACGAATAGCATGTTGTTGATGTAAATAATTTTCTAGAAAAGCAGCTGTTTTTGCTAGCGCACATATAACCAAAACTTTTTCATCTCTATTTTCTAGCAACCAATTGACTAGCCAATCCACTCGTGCATCTAATTTCAGCCAATTTTCACCCATCAGTGTTTCAATCCGCAACTGCGAAGTGACACGATCTTCTGCTGGTTGTTCTGCATTGGGCTTTGTTAAGTCCAATAGTTCTTGAGATGTATTTATAGGATGCTTATGTAACTCACGTTGCGGAAAGCCTTCTACTGCATCTCGTGTATTTCTAAATAACACACGCCCAGTACCATGCCTATCCAGTATGGTTTGAATTAAATCATCAATTGCTTTTCTTGGAGAATGATTAGGGTTTAATAAAGCAGCTTTGAAATTAGTAGTAACTTCATCACCCAATAAGGTAGAAATGTCTTCCAGCATACTTGCATCTTTTCGTAATTGTTCAGATGCATTATCTGCTAGTAATTTTTGCACTAATTCATTTACAGGCTGATAACTTTTTTCTTCATGCCTGTACTTCTCTAAATCATAATAACGATCAGGATCCAGCAGACGCAATCTGGCAAAATGCCCATCCACCCCTAATTGCTCTGGAGTGGCTGTTAAAAGTAATAAACCTGCAACGTTTTTTGCTAAACTTTCAATACATTGATATTCGTCACTTACATTACCTTCAGACCAGGTTAGATGATGCGCTTCATCTACAATCAGCAAATCCCAATCAACTGACATAGACTGCATTAAACGTTCTTTGTTATCCGTCAAAAATGATAACGCACATAATACACATTGTGCGGTATCAAATGGATTGCCTGGCTCTGCTTCGTCTAATGCCTGGCATCGCTCTTCATCCAATATTGTGAACTGTAGATTGAAACGACGTGACATTTCTACCAGCCATTGATGCACTAGACTGTCTGGAACAACAATCAAAGCACGTTGAGCGGCACCCGTAATCAGCTGCTGATGCAGGATTAAACCAGCTTCAATAGTTTTACCAAGTCCGACTTCATCTGCCAGCAAAACTCTTGGCGCATACCGTTTAGCAACTTGTGAAGCAATATAAAGTTGATGTGGAAGTAGTTGTACTCGTGGGCCCAACAGACCATAGCTTGGAGATTTTTGTAATCGATACTGGTGATGCAATGTTTCCACACGTAATGAAAAGTTTTTAACTTTATCAACCTGACCTGCAAATAAACGATCTTGAGGACGGCTAAACTGTACAAAACTTTCGAGGTCAATCTCTTCGAGTTCATGCGAATTCCCGCCATCATCAAGACCTTGATAAATCAAGTATCCACCTTGTTCGATCACTTCAGATACGGTAAAGCTAACCCCTTCAGAATTTGTGACTTTTTCACCTATTGTGTAATGTACACGACTCAGCGGTGCATTACTGATGGCATAGGTCCTTCTTTCACCCACTGCTGGAAAGCTTACCGTTACTCGACGATTGGCTGTATCTACAACAATCCCAAGCCCCAGCTCAGACTCTGTATTGCTCACCCACCTTTGACCCGGTACAAACTGAATATCCATTTACGCCTTACATTATAAAAGCTGCTTTGAAAAGGCTAAAGCAAACCAATACGTTAGAGTACAACCTCAAACTTTAATCAATCATGATTACATGAGATGTAAAAACTAGATTTTAGAGAGTATTACAGATTAGTAATACGTACCAAAAGGTATAAAGAAAACTGACAATAAAGCTATTTTAGATTTTAGAGCAGTTTGAAATGGCGTTATAGAATTGTTCTTCAGAGATTTCTTTTCGGTCGAAATAAAGTCTGAATATCTGTTTTGATCGCTTATCGTTATCAACAATTTTCTTTAAAAAATTGCGCATTAATAAAGACCTATCTTCCGTTGCAACAGGCGCAGTTGTGGCCATCACTCAACTCCATTTGAGTATATATTGAGGCTTCACATTACCTTAAATACGCTATTCTTAAAGCCCTTCCCTGGGCTAAGCGACAAAATTAGCCGATTAAAAGATACGTAAGATTGAGCTAGCCTTTAAGCCAATGCCAGCCCCTTATTTAAGCTAGCACTTTGATGCCTAGCTTTTCCTTACCTATTATTCCAGATCCATTACTTCTAGTTATAATTACAAAAGACCGCTTTTGGGTACTTTTGACAATAACGCTGCGTGAAAGTCTTACATGCTTCATTTGATGGATTTTCTTGGCAGCTCGCTGCAATTTTAGCTTTCTTGCACTTATACGCATTAGGGAACGTTTCACAGAAACCATCAAATTTATTTAACTGGCTTTTACAATCGGTCGACTGTGGGTCTTTCTTACATAAGCTTAAATATTTAGATAATAAACATTCTCTTGCAGATGGGTTTTGCTGACAAAAAGAATGACCTGCAATCACTGGCTGGTTAGTAGAAACCGTATTTTGATCTGCCTGATTCGCATCGGCTTCAATCACTGCAAACTCACCATCATCTGGTTCAAGCGTAATAATTTCCAAGTCTTGGTTGGATTTTGGCGTGGCCTCGCTATTTTTTAAAACGGAGGCATTAGACGGTGTAGTCGTTACTATTACCTCAGGTTGAGGCTCAGCACTTATTTGTGCAGGTGCGGTCACTATAGGTACTTCTTCATAAAGCTCAGAACCGTCAGCCGTCTCGATGCGGCGATATTCTACCGCCTGAGGTCTAACCACTTCATGAGATTGGCCATTCTCGTCCACGACGACATCGACAGGTTGCCCCACAAAAACACCCGAATCCAGGGCTTGAGAAGAATTTGAGGAGGATGCAGTAGGAAGATCCTCTAAATACGTATCTAGAAGCTCAGCCTCATCAGCGATAGCCCATGTCGATACAACGAATAATGATGAAATTAAAGAAATGTATATTTTTTTCATAATGACCACCTGGCTGGAAAACATAAATACCTTACATATTGTACCCTTTTTATTGATGGTGCCGCAAATCCGTTAGACAACCATTATGATGGCAATTATTTTTCTTCCAAAGAAAAAATTTAGCTTTTTTACATTAACGTTTAAGACGGTAACCTGTTTTAAACATCCACCAGACAATCCCCAAACATACCGCAGCAAAAAGCAAAACCATAAACAAGCTTACCACTACACTTACATCCGAAACTTCATAAAAACTCCAGCGAAAGCCGCTTACCAAATAAACCACCGGATTAAATAAACTTACGGTTTGCCATGCAGGTGGCAGCATATCAATAGTGTAAAAACTCCCGCCTAAAAACACTAAAGGTGTAATAACCAGCAAAGGAATGAGCTGTAATTGTTCAAAACTATTTGCCCACAATCCTATAATAAATCCGAGCAAACTAAATGATATACATGTCAGTATCAAAAAACTCAGCATCCAAAAAGGATGTGCGATTTTCAATTCTACAAAAAATCCAGCCGTAATCAGTATAATCAATCCGATAATAAAGGATTTAGTTGCAGCCGCGCCAACATACCCCAATACAATTTCAATAAAAGATATTGGTGCGGATAACGTTTCATACATGGTTCCAGTAAAGCGTGGAAAATAAATCCCAAACGAGGCGTTTGAAACACTTTGTGTAAGTAATGCAAGCATCATCAAACCTGGCACAATAAAAGCTCCGTAAGAGATTCCGCCTATACTTTCTATTCGGCTACCTATAGCAGAACCAAATACAACAAAATATAAAACGGTAGAAATCACGGGCGATGCAAAACTTTGTAGAATTGTATTCCAGGCGCGTAACATCTCATATTTGTATATCACTTTAACGGCCTGTGTATTCATAGCGCTTCCTTAGCAGGCACTTTAACCAGGCTAATAAATATCTCTTCCAATGAGCTTTGTGTAGTATTTACATCTTTCAATAACAAACCACTCATATCAACTGCCCGCAACAATTCCGCAATTCCAGTATGTTCACTATGACTATCATAAGTATACGTCAGCAGATTTCCCTCTGGAGCTAATTCCAGTGACCACGTCCACAACGACTCAGGGATGGATTCAATGCTTTGTTCTAGCTCAATTATCATTTGACGCTTACCTAACTTGTGTTTTAACGCCTCTTTATCGTCTACTACAATTAATTCACCTTTATTAATTACACCTACCCTATCCGCAATTTCTTCAGCCTCTTCAATATAATGCGTGGTTAATATAATAGTGACACCGGTTTTTCGTAATTTTTCAACTAAAGCCCACATGTCTTGACGTAATTCAACATCTACTCCTGCGGTAGGCTCGTCTAAAAACAATATAGAAGGCTCGTGAGATAATGCTTTTGCGATCAATACACGTCGCTTCATACCACCAGACAAAGTCAATATGTCATTATCTTTTTTATCCCAAAGCGATAAATCTTTTAACAATTTTTCTAGATACGCTGGATCCGGCTTTTTGCCGAACAACCCACGGCTGAAGCTTATCGTATCCCAAACACTCACAAACATACTGAGTGTTAGTTCTTGTGGAACCAGCCCAATCTCGCTTCGAGTAATTCTATATTCTTCAACAATGTCATGCCCATTTACGGTAACTGAACCACCACTGGCATTAACAATTCCGCAAATAACAGAAATTAATGTGGTTTTGCCCGCACCGTTTGGCCCAAGTAACGCAAGTATTTCACCAGATTTAATATCAAGACTGATGTCATTCAGTGCTTTAAATCCACCATCATAGACTTTAGATAAATTAGAAAC
>CAZVPJ010000003.1:0-16827 GCA_964629035.1 uncultured Thiotrichales bacterium
TAGTGCACTAAAATAGTGCTTTTATTGACGGACCTGCTACTCTAAAGTGGATAGACAATAAAAATATGTAAGCACATAAAAGCTTACAAACAATTCATATCTCTAGGAGGATCAAATGGAAGCATTAATGCCATTAATTATGCAGTTAGTAAGTGGTGCGGTCGGTGGAAACGTTATTGGAGCCGCGGCTAAAAAACTAAGTCTCGGATTTTTAGGCAACACCGTTGCTGGATTAGTGGGTGGAGGTCTTGGCGGTCATTTCTTAGGGGATACTATAGGCAGCATGCTAGGCAATGGCATGGGCGGTGAAATTGGAGCTGCAGCGGGCGGTGGCGGCATTGTAATGGTTGTTATTGGCCTCATCAAAAGCATGATGTCTAAAAATGCGTAATTGCACGCTTATGAAATAGAAAGCATATTTCAGTACTCTGCTTTTTATGAGTGAAGGCGTTTAATTAAATATTAAGCGCCTTTTTTAATACACTAAATCCTAACTAAGATTAGTTTCAAGCAATACATTCAATTTATCTTATTTGCATCGCAATAAATCCCATTGCCCGCTTAACGGGTGCCTAATCCAGGGGTATTTATCATCCACTACTTTTATCCAATAAGGCTTGCCCGCTTTTCTCCAAGGATCATAAACAATACCTTTTTTCCAGTTCGAATCACTTGCGTAAATAACAATCGTGTTATGTTCTCGTAGTTTGCTACCTAATCTTGAAACTAACCAATCAAACTTCAATGAACTTACATTCAATTTGTGAAGTTCCTGGTAAAGGTCTTCTGCCCAATGGCAGCATAAACCTCTTTTCTTCACGCCCGTATTCACCAAAACATTATGAAATAGTGATGAGCTTTTCACATCATAATCACTCACCAAGGTTGAAGTAACCTCAATCAATATTTGTGAGGTTTCATTAGCTTCATCAAGGGTTACTTCATTCGACAAAGCATGAATAGTCTTTGCAAGATCGTTTGCTAGGTGATTATTATCTTTTATTTTGTTTTGTGGCGAATCAACATGACTGCAAGCAGTACCCATCAACACAAACATCAGGCAAATAAAATTCCTGAAATTACTAGGTTTATCCATACGTAATTAAACGTATATAAATATTATCATAGCAATAGATACAAAAATTAATCAGGCTTGATCGCGTAACGACCGCTACCAATTAACAGTATTGTGAGACCTGCAATCAAATAGAATACTTGCAGTTCCAAAGCCCACCCACCATGTTGTGTTAGCGTTAGAACTTCATTTAAATGCACAAGTATGATTGCAAAAAGCATATTAATAAATATCAAGAAGCCTCCAAAACGAGCATAGATTCCTAAGATTAACAACACTGGTGCTACTATCTCACCGACAAACACCCCATACGAAAGCACTGGATGAAGACTATATTCTATAAGCTGATTTTTAATGTAACCGAGTGTTTGCAAATTAAGCAATTTATCAATGCCATGAAATAACATTAATATGCCCGTAGTTACCCTAAGGAGAAACTTGGCTATATCTTCGCTTCGAAAATTTGTACTCATGGTAGCCTTATTTTACATATTAATAATTGAAAGGTCTTTAGTATACAATCTAAAGTACCCATAACTATACGTTTTCAATAGAATAGCCCTCGTTAAACCTTGTTATCTCATATAAGCTATTACACGTATCTATAAGTATTAAACTACTTACATTATAACGTGTCATATCATTATCACTACAAATCTATAGAGTTTTAATAATAAAAAAATGAAATTACTAGCTACTACCAGTCATGGACGCAATCCACTAATGCTAATGCTTTTTTTAATAATGACTTTAGTATGGCCGTTACATGCTTTTTCTAAAGATCCTGCAAGAGTTATAGCAGGATGGGTTGAAAAAGTACGTATTGATAATAGTGATTTTGAGGTTAAGGCAAAACTAGATACTGGTGCTCGTACGTCATCTATCAATGCCAGAAATATCAAATCGTACAAAAAGGATGGTGAACGTTGGGTAAGTTTTACGTTAGTTCTTATGGACAGTAAAGATAATGAGCATCTTATAGAGATAGATAAACCTCGTTCGCGACGTACAAAAATAAAGAATCACGATGGTGAACACGATAGGCGGCACGTGGTTGATTTTGAAGTATGTTTCAATGGTCGAAAAATAACCACTGAATTTACACTCGCAGATCGGCGCGAATATATTTATGACGTACTATTAGGCAGACGGTTTCTTAAAGAAGCCGCCATTGTTGACCCCAAGCGTATATTTCTTACTACTGCAAATTGTCAATAAATCATTATACTTACTAGGCTAGACCGAGATTAGATTCCAATTTAGACCTACACGTCATACACATCCATGCATAAATTAGCCGTCCGATTTTGGTCAATATTTTTTATTGCAATCGGCTTAGCTATTGTAGCCCATAAAGTTTTTCAATTAGGCATACCACTATCGCCGGATGCGACTACGGATACGTGGACCGTACAAGCGCGCCTTGCATTTACCGGTACTGGCAAAAATATTAAAGCCTCAATGTCCATCCCAAATGTTACACCGGGCTATATAAAAATAAATGAACATTATATATCGGGTGACTTTGGCCTAAATGCAAAAGTAAATGGCGATAACAAAACTGCGAATTGGGCAAAGCGAAAAGCATTTGGTCCTCAAACACTTTATTACCGGGCAACTCTTACTGACTCCACTACTCCTACAGATTGGAATGAAGTACCAAAATATCCTGAAGCGCCTATATTTTTTGAGCCCTATTCAACCGCTGTTGATAAAATTATTGAAGATGTTAGAAGCCAGTCTGCGGATACAGCATCTTTTACATATGAGCTGATCACTCAAATAAGATCTTCAGACAGCAATGAGAATGTTTCTCTAATTCGTGATTTGGCTAGAACAGATGAACAATTTGCCAAACTAATTATTAAATTACTTTCTGTTGCACATATCCCAACACGAAAAATTTGGCTGGTAGATCTCAACAAGGCATCTAATGACGTACTACCAAGAATTTTAATACAAACCTACAATGGCGATGAATGGTTAACGTTTGATCCAAAAACAGGAGTCTCGGACCTTCCTTCAAACCATCTAATATGGAAGATTGGTAATGGACCTCTCTATACCGTGGAAGGAGGAGAATCTGCAGAGATTAAAATTTCTGTCACTAAATCATTTGTAGAACTTATTGAAGTAGCTAAACAAACGACAAAAGACCAAGGTTCGATTTTAGGCAAGCTTACGTTGTTTTCACTCCCGGTTAATAGCCAAAACACCTACAGTTTAATCTTAATGGTTCCTCTTGGCGCCTTGCTGGTCGTATTTATGAGAACATTTGTTGGTATTCAAACATTTGGTACTTTTATGCCAATTTTGATCGCAGTTGCTTTCCGAGAAACCCAATTATTATGGGGCATTGTTTTATTCACTGTAATTGTTTTTGTCGGCCTTCTGATTAGATTGTATCTAGAAAGATTACGCCTATTATTAATACCAAGACTTGCAGCCATTTTGGTAATTGTTGTCATACTCATGTTGCTCATTAGTTTTACTACCAGCCAGCTAGGCCTGGATCGATTACTATCCATTTCATTATTTCCTATGGTTATATTAGCAATGACAATCGAACGGATGTCTATAACTTGGGAAGAAAATGGTGCTCAAACAGCATTAATACAAGCATTTGGTAGCTTAATTGTGGCTTGTCTTGGTTATCTTGTAATGACTAATCAACATTTAAGTTATCTAATGTTTGCCTTTCCCGAACTGCTAATTGTAATACTAGGCATCTGCCTTTGGATGGGTCGCTACACAGGTTATCGTGTTAGTGAATTGTTCAGATTTAGAGATTTCAACAGCCCCAAATAAAAGCATGTTACATTTTATACATCCATTGCGTTTAAAAGAAAATGGCGTGCTTGGCATGAATCAGAGAAATAGTGATTACATCATGCGTTTTAACAAGAGAAAATTGTACCCTCTTGTAGATGATAAATTACAAACAAAACAACTCGCTATTAATGCTGACATAGCCGTGCCAGAGCTTTATTCGATTATAAAATTCAACCACCAACTTAAAAACTTAGAATCTCTACTAAAAAAACATAATGACTTGGTGATCAAACCTGCTCATGGTAGTGGTGGAAATGGAATTTTAGTACTGACAGGTAAAATAGGTGCGCTATATAAAACACCAAGTGGAGAGTTAATGAGCTTGAATGCTATTAGGCATTACATCTCAAATATTTTATCGGGCATGTATAGTTTAGGCGGTGTGCCAGATAGTGCATTCCTAGAATACCGAATCAAGTTTGATCCAGTTTTTCAAGAGGTAAGCTTTAAAGGAGTACCGGATATTCGCATTATAGTATTCAAAGGTATCCCTATTTCTGCAATGGTGCGTTTACCCACAAGTAGTTCTAATGGCAAAGCAAATTTGCACCAAGGTGCGATAGGCGTTGGCATAAATCTCAAAACAGGTGAAACGATTGGTGGTGTTATTGGTAATGAAGTGACCAAACAACATCCTGACACAGGGAACAATATCGAGGGATTACAAATCCCCTACTGGAATAAAATTCTTCAAATAGCCGTTAAATGCTCAGACACGGTAGGACTTGGCTATTTAGGCGTAGATATCGTCTTAGATCATACGTTGGGCCCACTGATGCTTGAACTCAATGCCCGTCCAGGCTTGAATGTCCAGCTAGCAAATCAACGTGGACTTTTGTCAAATTTAAACCAAATCGAAAAAATGAAAAAAATATCTACAAATGTTGATCAACGAGTTGCACTTGCTCAATCGTTATCAAGTGAATAACTGTATAGAACTCGTATGAATGCAAGAAAATGTAACACTATCTTAGTCATAGCGTTTCTCTCAATACAATTTTATCATTCTAGTCTGGCAGATGATCAGACCAACGATGATAGTGTAGATAAAGATGACCATTCACCCACCCTGACTTCCGATAAACCTGAAGAAGTTAAAGTTGCACCTAATCTCAATTTAAAAGATGTAGCGCCACCACCAGAACCTGTTGTAGTTGACCCTGTAGAAAAAAATACTGACGAAGAAGAAATTCAATCTGATAAATCAAATCAAGTCAAAGAAACTACAGAAGCTGACACTGAAATTATAGAGGATGATTACCCAACTGCATCCGCCGTTAAAGAAAAGCCTGAACGTGAGAAGCTGGTTATTTTAGGCGCAGAAATACCTCCGGGAACCTCAACTCGACTTGCATGGTCACCACAAGTGAATATTTCGGGTTTAGCTTTACCCACACCTGTTCTAGTCATCAACGGTGCAAAACCCGGGCCCACCTTATGTTTAACTGGCGCAATACATGGTGACGAATTAAATGGCATAGAAGTTGTACGCCGTGTGATGTACGACATATCACCAAAAGATTTAAATGGAACTTTAATTGGCGTCCCGATTGTTAACTTACAAGGATTTCAACGTGGATCACGTTATTTAACCGATCGTCGTGATTTAAATCGATACTTTCCCGGCGAAAAGAATGGGAGTTTAGCATCCAGAATTGCTAACTCATTATTTAACGAAGTAATAAAACATTGTAACTACTTGATAGATATTCATACTGGCTCATTACGCCGAACCAACCTTCCACAAATTCGAGCAAACATGAACAATCCTAAAATTGCTAAATTTGTAGAAGGTTTCGACAAAATTGCCATCGTTCACCATAGTGGAAATCCTGGCATGCTTCGGACGGCTGCGAATGACGCAGGTATTACATCAGTGACAATGGAGCTAGGTGAATCATTACGCATACAAGAAAATCAAATTGTGGCAGGCACACATAGTGTTAATAGTTTGCTTGATAAATTTGAAATGTATCCTCGCGTCTTTATTTGGGGTGATCCAAAACCTGCATATTATCAGTCAACATGGATACGTGTAGAAAGTGGTGGAATTTTGTTTAGCAAAATGGGGTTAGGCGATAATGTTTCCGTGGGCGATACGCTAGGCATAGTGACAGATCCTATTACGAATCAAAGCACTGATTTAGAATCACCCATAAAAGGACATATTATAGGCATGGCAGTTAACCAAGTTGTTATGCCAGGATTTGCTGCATACCATATTGGGATTGAATCAAACCAGAAAGATATGACCAAAACGGAAAAAGATTCTCAGTTAGAGATTAGCCCTGATGACGAACTAGACCCTGAGTAAAATAGGTTTAGAACATTTAACATAAATGTTCTAAAGTTTTTTAAATTTCAGAGTCTTAAGATTAATAGAATTCTTATTCTTGACATAACGGCTAATCAATACAGAAAACCATATCAGTTCAATAAAAATTAGCGGGTATGCCCAACCAAAAAATAGCGCCCCTAACTTGCGTGCCTTATTCGTTTCCTGAATGTCAGCTAGATCGATAGTAGCTTGCATTGCCGACATATCAATCTGACCAATTACTATAGAAGTTAAAATCACCACTACCCAACCAACCACTATCGCTAACATTGCTCGAACTGCGGTGATCTTTGCATTATTAAAAGGGTTCTGAAACGCAAAAACTCCATAAATGACCAGAATTCCTACTAGAATGAATACAAATTTAACCATATGACCCCAAATTTATGTTTTTAGTATTAGTTTTGTTCAACTATAGATATATATTTTCATCTAAAGTGTAGCCAAAATCAGGCTACTAAAGCAGATTAGTTATATACTTAAAGAATTGGACGCCACTTCTTTAAGTGAATGAGTGAGTTAACACAATAAACCATACTTTTTGTTATTGATTTGTATTTGAATAGATAGCTCAAACCATAAACAACTTCTAATCTAACAACCTTAACTACTCAACATATCGTCAAACATATCGTTTGTGCAAACAAGATTAATTTATCTATTTCGCAAACTTTTCTAATGGATTATGCGAGCTTTTTATGAATTCCAATTCAATTACATCTTTTAAGCAATTAGCATTAAAAGATGCATTATTAAAATCATTGGATGAAATAGGTTACGAAACTCCTTCACCTATTCAAGCTCAAACCATACCGTTATTACTGGATGGTAATGACTTAGTGGGTCAAGCACAGACTGGAACGGGTAAAACCGCAGCATTTGCCTTACCTATTCTAAGCAACCTAGACGTTAAGCAAAAAGATCCACAAGTATTGGTGTTAGCGCCTACACGTGAATTAGCCATACAAGTTGCTGAAGCATTTAAAAAATATGCGGCCCACATAAAAAGTTTTCACGTACTACCTATTTATGGTGGTCAAGATTATCGTGGACAAATTCGTGCGCTTCAACGTGGCGTACATGTTGCCGTAGGTACCCCAGGCCGTGTAATGGACCATATGAGACGCGGAACATTGAAATTAAATAACTTAAAAACATTAGTACTGGATGAAGCAGATGAAATGTTACGAATGGGATTTATTGATGACGTTGAATGGATTCTGGAACAAATCCCAGAACAAAGACAAATTGCATTATTTTCTGCCACCATGCCATCGCAGATACGTAGAATTGCGAATAGTTACTTGCAAAACCCTGTCGAAATCACTGTAAAAGTTAAGACCACTACAGCCGATACGATACGACAACGGTTTTGGCCTGTAAGTGGTATGCATAATAAACTTGATGCATTAACAAGAATTTTAGAGGCAGAAGTCTTTGATGCAATGTTGATATTTGTTCGCACCAAAACAGCAACCGTTGAACTAGCTGATAAGTTAGCTGCCAGAGGCTATTCAACTGCAGCATTAAATGGAGATATTGCACAAAATTCACGTGAACGCACGATACATCATCTAAAAAATGGGAAAATTGATTTATTAGTCGCAACCGATGTAGCAGCTCGAGGATTAGATGTCCAACGTATCAGTCATGTAATAAATTTTGATATACCTTATGACACAGAAGCATATGTGCATCGTATAGGCCGTACAGGCCGTGCTGGACGTGAAGGTGATGCAATTTTATTTGTAGCGCCACGTGAGAAACGCTTACTTAGCGCTATTGAAAAAGCAACTAAGAAAAAAATTGAAATGATGGAGCTTCCTTCAACAGAACTCATCAATGACAAGCGTATTGAAAATTTTAAACAAAAAATTACCAATACACTTGCAAGTGAAGATTTAAGCCTTTTTACTCAATTAATTGAGCAATACCAAACAGAATATAACGTCCCTGCTAATGATGTGGCTGCCGCACTTGCAGTACTTCTTCAAGGAGATACACCTTTACTATTAAAGAAGAAGCCTCATGCAGGCCCTCCTAAAGACTGGGATAGGAAAGACTCTCGAAACACACAGAGAAAATCAAAAAATAATGAAACAAGCAAAGACAGACACCGGCCTAAAAACAAACGAGGTTCATTAAAACATGGTGAGCATCCATTAGAAGATGATATGCAACGTTACCGCCTGGAAGTAGGACATAAGCATGAAGTGAAACCAGGTAATATTGTAGGAGCAATTGCTAATGAAGCAGGACTCGATAGCAAACATATTGGTAGAATTGTTATACATGATGACTATAGCCTGATTGACTTACCAAGCGGGATGCCAAAAGATATATTCTCTACGCTGAAAAAAACTTGGGTATCTGGAACACAACTGAATATTTCAGAATTAAAGTCCAGGCCAGTCTCTAATGACTATGAAGGCAACAAAGAAAGAGATAAGAGATCAAATAAAAAAACTAAATCAAGATCTAAACCAAAAAACAAATCACGTAATACAAACAAAAAACATAAGAAAAAGAAGAAGAAAACAAAGCTTACGCTAAGTTAACTAAGCCTAACTAGCCATTCAGAGATTTCCTGAGATACATTATCAATAATAAAACTAATAACGTGATTACCCACATTACTACATATGTTCGCATATGTTTCTTAGCGGATTCTTTTTTCCACCAGGTTCGAGGACTGATTCCTTTTGTTAAAAATACAATATTGCAAGCTAAATTAACACACACAATATTAACTGCTAAGAGCAAAGCTGCACCTAATGCAAAATCAATTCTCCCATAACCTAACATAATTCCAACCGTAGCTGCTGGTGGCAGCAAAGCTACAGCCACCATAACACCTACCAATACACTGGACAGACCAGTCGTTAAAGAAAGTGCTGCAGCTGCACCAGATGCCAATGCCAAGGCCACAGAGTCCAATCCAACTTCAGTTCGTGAAATAAGCTCGGGGCTAAAAGCATCTGTTGGCCATACAAAACCAATCATAATAGACATAATAACCGCAATCATAATCCCAATTAATGTTGTGAAAGTAGATTTTGCCATCAAGGAGACATCACCAAGCGCAGTTCCCAAACCCAATGCTAAATTTGGACCCAGTAATGGCGCAATCACCATCGCTCCAATAATTACTGCGACATTGTCTTTAATTAAACCGACTGCAGCTACAATGGTGGATAACACTACTAAGAGGATAAAACCAGAGTCGAGATGTGAATTTTTTTCTACACCCTTATAAAGCATTTCTCTTGAAGCAATTGCGAGATCCTCTTCTCTTCTCTCATCATCAGATAGTTTTGGCAACGCTACTTCGATTGGCATTACGACTATTCTTTCATTCGGCTGAGTCTCTAATGCTTGCTGTAATTTATCGAGTGTTTTTTGTATTTTATTATCTGGAACCAAAAGTCGCATTTGCTGCAAACCATCTTCACCTAGTGTGCCCAGTCGAAAATCACTTAACTCTAATTGTTCAGCTATCGCCGCTACAGTATCTACATGCCCAGTATCACAAATAACTTCTACATATTTCATAGCTAAAGACCAAACGAGTAATTATTTATTTAGTTTTAAAATAACTTGATAGATATTTATCGAGATGGTTTGCAAACGCTTGACGGTCACTTTGACTAAGAGGTGGCGGACCGCCGTTGTGCTCACCACTTGCACGCATACTATCCATAAAATCACGCACTTCTAAGCGATTCTTAATCGTACCTTCAGTATACATTTCACCACGAGGGTTGAGCGCTAACCCGCCTTTATTTATCACCTCTGCAGCTAGCGGGATATCACTCGTTATAACAAGATCATTTTTATCAAGACGTTTTACAATTTCATTGTCTGCTGCATCAAAACCTGACGGCACTTGTAACATGTATATATTTTTTAACGATGGCTTCCTTATGGGTTGATTGGCGACCAGCGTTAGATTAATCCCAGTTCGCTCTGCCGCTCGAAATAATATATCTTTAATGACAACGGGACTGGCATCGGCATCTACCCAGATTTTCATAATAAGTTTAATCTGATTATTTGCTTACAACATAGCTTAAGATTTCTACAACTTGTTCGGGTGTTTGAGCCCATGCCATGGCAGCTGCATCCACTTCTTTTAATGGGTGAATAATATCTTCATCGTGCAATGTTATATAAGGCTTACCCAGTGCAGCACAGCAGCCCGCATCAAATGCCGCATTCCATTGCTTATACTTATCACCAAAGCGAACGACTGCGATATCACAGTGTTCAATAAGTGTTTTAGTGCGAATGCTATTCACTTTTGATGACTTATGGTCTCGCCAAAATGGTTTAGACTCTTCCCCTAACATATCACCTGCGGCATCACTTGCCTGATGATCTGTCACAGCTGATGTGAAATGCACAGGCAAGTTGTTTGTTTTAGCACCTGCTTGAATTTTTTCGCGCCAATCCGTATGAATTTCTCCGGACAAATATACTAACCATTCCATATAGATATTTTTAAGTATTTTTTAGATTTTTAGGTAGGAATATAATATTTAAAAGCATGATAAGTTTAAATTATGTCTATTGTACATGCCCTTGCGCAATCTCTTCTTCGGTTGCTTCTCGTACACTAATAATTTTGACATCAAAATTCAATTCAACGCCTGCTAATGGATGATTCGCATCAACCGTGACCATATCTCCTTCAACTTCTTTAACCACTATACGCTGCATTTCACCATTTGGATTTTTTGCTTCAAAAGACATTCCTGGTTCAATTTTATCAACGCCTTGAAACGCTGCCTTAGGTACTGATTCAATTAACTCTTGTATAACCTCACCATAACCTTCAGCAGGCAGTACTTTTACAACAAGTGAGTCATTCTCAACTTTACCTACTAGCTCTTTTTCCAATCCTGGTATTAAATTACCAACACCATGCAAATACATTAGAGGTTCTATTCCTTCTGATGAATCAATCACGTTGCCATCATTATCTGTGAGTTTGTAATGCATACTCACCACCGATTTATCACCAATCATCAACGACATATTTTAACCTTATTAATTAGAATTGATTACTTATATTCAGCCCAGGACCGACTCAATTAGGCCTGCTTATTATTACCGAATGCTTAGCTGGTTGAGCTATTAACATTAGCTAGATAGTACATGATTAGAATTTAGTGGCTATGCTTATATTTATTTTTGTATAGTTTTAGGCCACTTGATCAATAAAACCATTTAGTGTAATCCTAATTGTGCCAGATTGACCGTTGCTGCGTCATAATTAACTCGTGCGATATGCTTTTCCAACGAAGCTGCATAATAGCGTATACGAGCATCAGCTTCGGTTTCTTCACGCAAATTCACGAGAAAGAAATCACTGGCACCCTGCTCAAATCGATCGTATTCCGCTTGACGCAACTCCTCAGATTGTTCAACCTCAAGTTTAGCAAGCTCGACCAGTTGCTTTGCAACATCAAGATCTAACAATATATTACGCATACCGACATCAAGCTGATCTTCAAGTTCGCGATATTGCTGATTAAGTAGTTCTAGTTCAGACCTTGCTTCAGCTAGATTACCTTTTGCACTACGTTGTTCAAATGGAACCGAAAATTCAAAACCTAATTTTAGGTCGTTAGTATCGCGTGAAGGCCCACCCTCTCCTTCATCGCCCAAACCACTTACTACTTCTACATTAAAATCAAGCCTTGGCTTAAGTTCATTCTCTGAAAACTCTGCACGTCTTAACACACGTTCCATTGCAGTCTTAAGCTTGAGCAGTTCCGGACGGCGATCCAACGATGCGATCGAGTCATTTAAAGGCTTCACCGATTCAATTGATATTTGACTCATTTGAGCCTCTGAAGGCAAACGTTCTGGTTTGATAAAATGAGGGGTACCTTCCTCATTACGATAATAAAAAGCGAGTTGGTTGGTGGCTGCACGATAGTTGCGCTCTGCTGATAAGGCTAATGCATTACGACGGGTAATATTCTGTCGGTTTTCAGTGAGATTAATCTTTGCGAGGCTACCTTCCTGAATTTGTACTTCCAGTCCGGATTCTCTATTCTCTGCCAAATTTAAAAGCTCTTTATACACTTGTAGCTGTCTACCGGAAGCTACCCATTGCCAATAAGCAATTAACGCTTTCTGCTGCACGCCTATCTGGGTTAGCAGGACATCTAACCCAGCCTGATCCAACTCAAGCATGGCATCATTTTCACTGAAACGCCTTTCATCGATATCCCTATCCCGTAACAGAGAAAATAGGACGCCTACTTTTAATTGTCCACCACGTGAAGTGAAATTCACATCCTCGTAGATGGGAAAGTCTCCTCGAGAAATATCGTAGCCGCCATACACCTTGGCACCCATACTCCTCAGTGGCTGTGTTATTGAACCACCCACTACTGAGCCGTCATAGAAGCCGAATTCATCAGTACGACTGAATCCTTCTGTTTCAAAGACCAAGTCAAAAGCACCTTTTGCTGCGACTGCCCTACCTTCTGCAGCACGCTGCGCTGCGAGACTTTTTAAAATACCAGGAAAATGTTTACTAGAAGACTCAAGAACGTGCTGAGGCAATAACCCTGACTGCAAGCCACTCTCCATTTGTGTTTTTGTATCGGCATTGACAATAGTGGGCATCAATATCAACAGGCAAAGGATCAGTAACAACAAATGAAATTCTGATTGGCGCAAAGTAGGATGCTTATCATTGTTCTTACTAAAGCACATCCAGGGCAATATACTAGAAAACATTCTAGGGAGCATTCCCACCACCATTGGATCCATTAGTGTTAGTTGTAGTGGCTTCCGTTAAGTTTGGAGGAAAACTATTCAGTTGTCGCCAGATTTCAAATCCGACTGTAACGGTATCCAATAATACCCAACCTCTTACACCCGATCCAAAACGAACAAAACGTTCATCCGGCCAACGAATACCATTCACTTCAGTCTCTTCTACCAGGACACGAAATTGTCCATTATTTTGAGCCGATGGATCTATTGCTACAACACGACCGTAGAACATACCTACTGCGATAGATGGCCAACCACTCACTTGAACCACCGGCCATCCTTCAAAATGCAATCGAACTTCAGCGTCCGGGCGGAGCAATGCAACATCCCGACCATTTATAAAAAGCTCAACGATTCTCTCTGTATTATCCGGGACAAATGTAGCGATAGTCTGCCCGGCTGTAACAAAGGTTGCAGTATCTCCGGCATTTAAATTCAAAATCACGCCATCACGGGGGGCTCTAACCGTCTGCACGGATTGTCGTGAGAGGTTCACATCAACACGGTTAAGTTCAGCTGCATTTTCTGCGATACGAGAGCGAGCTTCTTCTACACGAATACGCGCTTGTTCGTATTCTCGTTGAGCAACAAGCCCTTTTTTCAATAATCCACGCATTCTGCGCATATCAATTTCTGCAATTTCTTTAGCACTCGTAGAGGCTGCCAATTTTGCCAAGACCTGTTCTCGCTCAGCTGCTAACCGATCCAATAGCTTTGGATCATTATCAACAATTTCAACAATGGGATCACCTGTTTTCACAGCACTTCCGTCACGCACATACCACTGTTGTATTCTACCTTCAACAAATGCATTTATTTCTTGCTGGCGATCATTTGGGTTTCTAGCAGTGACAGACCCAAATCCTGAAGCTGTCTGCACCCAAGGAACACTCACCAAAAAAATAATCACGGCGACAAAGGTTAATAATATACACATTCCAACCACGCGCATAACCTTTGGCACACCAAGTGCATGTAACGTTTTAAAGTAATCGGAATCTTTAGCTTGATACGACACGTTTAAATTTCCTTTATCTCACCTGGAGGCGCACTACCCTCAGCAGTGATCATCGATGCCACGGGCTTACCTGCAGCAATGCAAAAGTCTTCATATCGTTCAAATACCTGTTGCTTTTCGCGCGCGAGATACAAGAAGCGATCAAAATGAAGATCAGTACGTTTATTGGAAAAATAGATCACAGTGGTATTACTTTTAGATTGCAACAAATCTAAAGATTTCAGTGTGTTGATTGAGGGCATTACATCAAATAACTCATTCAACACTAACACTCGAGGGCCGGCAATGATCGCTGCTGCCAGTTTTAATTTCATTACTTCTGCGATCGACAATGGCCACCCTGTTGCAGATATTTTTGTATCCAAACCATTCGCTAACTGCTCTATTGTGCCATCCAAACCCACCGCTTTCATTACAGGCAAAATTTGTTCATTCGCATCTTGCTCAGCGCTAAACAACAGAAATTCACGAATAGTGGCTTCGACCACATTAGGTCGGTCCAAAACGATTATTTCTTGACGTATTTGATGCGCTGGTAAGGATGCAAAATCCAAACCGGATATGGTCATATAACCACTTGATGGTAATTCATGCCGTTTTAGAAAGTTGGTTAATATACGTTGTGAGGCATGGCCATCTGCCTGAGCAAATGTGCGAGCTCCTGAGTTTATCTCAAAATCGAGCACCACAGAATGCCCACGTGCCTCGCCACAAGCATTGTGGAATACCAGTTGTGAATCTCCGGTTAATTCTGCCACATCGCCAGATTCAGGCTCTTGCTCCACATCATAAAAAAGTGAGAGCTCTTCTACGGCTGCACAAAGATCGTAAAAATAAGATAGGTATGTTCCTAGTTGGGTTAGCCCTACAAAGACTACCGAGAGCACTAACTCAGCTGCAACGAGTTGTCCCAATGATAATTGGCCCTGTATGACAAGCCATCCACCTAAACCTAATAAAACAGCACTTGCGGCTGCATATATAAATAAAAACCCTATCGTTTGCGAAAAATGATGGCGAAAATGAAGCACATACTTTTCCATATAGGCTGCCGTAACGGCTTCAGTTTTTTGGAGAGCATCATCAATGTGTTTCGCACTCTTAAAAAAACCATTAGAACCTGCCAGACCTTCCAACCAGGCCGCAGTCGCGTGTTTCTGATGAGAGAGGTTCATTGCACTTTTAATCGCTCGCTTCCCCCAGATAATCCAAACCAACCAAATTGAAAGCGCAAGTACCAGGTTAAATGCAAGTAATAACGGATGATAAAAAGAAACCAACACACAACCCACAACCGTCTGCAATATAATGGTGAATCCACCAACGAATAAATCGGGCAGTCTCGATTTAACGATCATGATATCGAAATAGCGATTAAACAAAGTACCTTTATTATCGTCGTCAAAAAATGGATTTAACGCATAAATAGCTCGCAGCGAAATCTCCGATACCATGCGTGCATAGAAACGTCGCGAGAAATAGTCCATTAGGTGGATGCGTAACGCGTAAAGTGCACTTGCAGCCAATAAGAGGCCGAATAAAGTAAACGATAAGACAACCAGCTGGGGAATCAAACCAGTATTCGCTACAGTGTTAATCAGCATTTGTACAGATATAGGGGTTGCAAGCGAAAGTAAGCTAATCCCGATGCCATAGATAATTGCCAACGAATAAAACTTATTTTCCGGCCCTAAAATGGTAACGAAAAACTTGAATAACTGATTTAATGAACGCGTTTTTGCTAGAGCATGATCAGCCATATTAATTTGCGATTAGTTTCGTCCTTTAGTTATCAGTTGATGATGTAGTTAATAATCTAGCAGATTATCTAGCTAATTAACCAGGCACAGATTTCCTTAGTGACAGAAAATAGTGCATTAAATAATATGTTGTTATATGCCATTATATATTTAGATAAGTATTGTTCATTATTACTGCTATAAAAACAAAATTCCATATAGCGCATACGCTATAAATATGACGATATGCAAGAAGATTGGTTCAGACGGTATTTTGGTTATTAGGTTCTTTGGATAAGGATTTGTTTAATAGCTTGGTCGATTAGACGTTACGTGATACATGCGGCGCTCTAAAGTAAAAGAATAAAGAAAAAATGAATGCCAATAATGATAGATAAAGTATAATTTTCCAAACACTAATGTAGTCACTCAGGATCCTCACCTCATTTACATATATTGTTTCACATGCTCCATTCCCTTGATCTTCACGAGAAACACTTGTTTCGCGAGTAGCACCACTTGCAGTATTTTTATAACTGGATAACCAACCCACGATTTTAACTTGGTCACCTATATTTATTTTTCGTAATTTTTTTCGAATATACTGATCATCAGATATGAGGTGATTATTTGACAATTTTTTGGGATTAAAGTCATCCCATGCCTGTTGATCGCGAGTACTAAAATTACATGTAAACTGGCCATTCCAGAAATCTATTTTTGGCAAATGTTTTGAGCTGGCACTTTCATCCCATACTACGCAATAATCCGCTACGTTGAGATGATCATTCCATCGTTTATGGAGATTGTAATCTCCATCATGCAGCTCATAAGAAACTACTAAACCATGTAATTCATATTCGTACTTCGGTTGAATTTCGTATTCAACCTTATTAATTACTGTAGTAAATGATTCTTTATTCACCGAAATTTGTTTAGGCTCAGTCTTTAGCTGCTCGACAATCAACATTTCGTTTGACAAATTATTTCTATTCATGAAGCTAAACAGCATCAAGATAAAGCTAAACGG
>CAZVPJ010000003.1:16927-28419 GCA_964629035.1 uncultured Thiotrichales bacterium
ACATAACTTTCATCATATGAATCTATTCTTTTTTGATTACGATTCATAAAGTGCTCGAACGAACGGTAAGGCTTATCTTTTGGAAACAGAACAAGAAAAGTTATACTGCGCGTCGGAATACCGACAGACACACCGACCCAGGACTGTTTCTTATCTTGAAATGCATTCCAGTATGTTTTCGAAACCTTAAGTAAAAATTCATCATCGTCATTAGCGTTGTTGTTTACATCGAACTCTAGAATTCTTGGCTTAACAATATATTTTTTATCAATTTTTTCTTTAAGACCAATAGTTTCATAAACCTTCATTCTATTTCTATGAGTTACAGAATCACTATAAACCTCAATGCCACTTGTATAAGCCTTTAAACGATATAATGCAGGACTATTTACTTTTTTCTTGATTTCTTGACGAATTCGCTGAACCACTGGGCTGGTCATGGCTCGAAGCTCATCAGAATCGGATGCTTGCTTAAAACTTCTTAAATCAGTCACCACAACATGTTCGATTAACTCAAAACCTTCAGTAGTAGCTACCGGCATATCCTCTTTCTTGAGAACTGACACACGTTCTTTATTGGGCTTTTTAGGAAAGAATACTTCATCAGCATTAAAAGATTCATTTAATTCTCTTTGCACTAAGTCATGTGCTTCTTTGTAATGCAAAGGATCAAGCACTGTTTCAGCGTCAAACCATGGTTTAATAAATACAATCAAAGTGATTATGAAGCTTGCCAAACCCATCAATCCATAAACATGGTTATGATATTTTTCCCACCAACTTTCTTTTAGACCTAGTATTGTTTCAATATGTTGATGCTTCTTTAGTAAAACACTTACAAGTGCATCCTTACTTTTAAGGTTAGAATTCTTTTCCCCATAGACGCGTTCAGATAACTCTTCAAGTTCATTTCTAGTAAATTGCAGCAAATGTTCGCGTAATTTATATTGCTTCATTGATTACTTTACTTAATCGAATCTATTATTGACAAGACTATAGTCTTGCTATTGAGGAATATTATTTTTATGGCAGGACTTCATAACAGCTTGCAACTTTTCTTTTCCTATACGCTTCATTAGTTCAATATTACGGGCGGGTATCTGATCGACCATGGGATAGTTGGCCACAGCTTGCTCAACACTAGCTTCGCGGAGCAGGTGTAAACTCGGGTAAGGCGATCGATTGGTATAATTCTCAACATCATCTGGTTGAGTGCCACTGAATTGATACTCAGGATGAAAACTTGCTATTTGAATTATGCCCTCCAATTTCATTTCTACTAATAGTATATCTACGTCATTTAAAAATTCGTTATAGTCATAGAAGTCTTGAAGAACATATGGGTGAATCAGAATACTGGTTTCAAAAGTTTCATCATTTTGTAGAAATTTAAGCTCTTTCTGAAGCGCTAATAATAAATTCTTTTCGGTATTGGCCTCAGAAACCACCATTCGTATCTGACTGTTATCCAATGCAAATTTTGCGAAAGGGCATATATTATACTTCACAACAAAGGATTTGATCCAAGTTTGAAGTGAGAGGATTACTTCATTTTTTTGCAATGTTTAATTAGATATGAATCGCACGCTTATCTACTGCTAGTGCAGCCTCATGCATTCCTTCGGTAAGGCTTGGGTGAGCATGTATTGTACGCGCAAGGTCTTCTGAGCATAACTCTACTTCCATCGCGACTACCGCTTCAGAGATCAAGTCAGAGGCATTAGGTCCAAATATATGTACGCCTAGTATACGATCTGTTTCTTTATCGGCAATAATTTTAAATAAGCCATCTGTATCACCCATCGCACGTGCGCGCCCAAGCGCCATGAAAGGAAAAACTCCGATATTATATTTAGTACCAGATTCCTTACATTGTTGTTCTGTTTTTCCTGCCCAAGCTATTTCAGGCCAGGTATAGACTACCCATGGTATGTAATCATGATTTATTTCAGCGTATTGCCCTGCTAACTTCTCAGCCACCGCAACACCCTCTTCCGAGCCTTTGTGAGCTAACATAGCGCCACCAATCACATCACCAATTGCATAAATATTTTCGGTCGAAGTTTGCCATTGATTATTCGTTTTTATATATCCTTTTTCATCGGTTTCAATGTTAGCCACCTCTAGATCCAAACCTTCAGTGTTAGCTTTACGCCCCACCGCAACCACAAGCTTGTCTACTTCTAGGGATTTTTCCTCACCATTATGTTCGTATTTAACCAATGTTTTATTATTTTCAACGGTTACATTTTTAACTTGACTGTTTAAACGTATATCCAATCCTTGTTTTATTAAATTTTTATAGGCTTCTTTAGCTATATCACTATCTGCTGTAGGTAAAAATTCAGGCATTGATTCCAAGATCACAACATCTGACCCTAGCCGGCTCCACACACTACCCATCTCCAAACCTATTACACCTGAACCTATAATACCTAGACGTTTTGGTGCTTTTTGAAGACTTAATGCACCAGATGAATCTAATATTGTTTTGTTATCTACTTTAGCGATAGGTATATCAATAGGAATTGAACCACTAGCAATTACAATATGCGTCGCATCTAAATTTTGTGACAGCTGATCTGCTGCATTTTGTATTTTAATGGTTTTCTGCGAAGTGAAACTCGCTACTGCAGAGTACACATCCACTTTATTTTTCTTTAATAGGCTCGCTACTCCGCCTGTTAAAACTTGAACTACTTTATCTTTGCGCTTCTGCATAGTCGGCACATCGACTTCCATGCCTGTAATATTAATGCCATGTTGCTTTGCTTGCTCATTTAGAAAATGAACATGATGACTTGAATCTAACAACGCTTTTGAAGGTATACATCCTACGTTCAAACACGTTCCACCCAATGTGGCTTTACCTTTTGAATTTACCCACCGGTCTACACACGCTACCTTCATACCCAACTGTGCACATCGAATTGCACATACATAGCCCGCAGGTCCGGCACCTATTACAATGACATCATAACTTGTGTTTTTATCTGTCATAGCAGGGATTTAAACTTGTAGAAGTAGCCGATTAGGATCTTCTACTATATTTTTAACTTGATTTAGAAATTGAACTGCATCTTTACCATCTATAATACGGTGATCGTAGCTCAGCGCTAAGTACATCATCGGCGCAATAATCACTTCTCCATTCTGTGCAATGGGGCGTGCCTGGATAGAATGCATCCCTAAAATCGCACTTTGAGGTGGATTAATGATCGGAGTGGACATCATTGAACCGAACACCCCACCATTGGAAATAGTAAATGTCCCACCAGTTAATTCTTCAATTGTGAGCTTATTTTCTTGTGCACGTGTTGCATAATTATTAATAGTAGTTTCAATTCCTGCGAAAGAAAGCGCTCCTGCATCTCGGATTATTGGCACAATTAATCCGCGCTGGGTGCTAACGGCTATACCAATGTCAAAATATTCATGATAGATAATATCAGTATCTTCAACCGAAGCATTTATTACAGGATATTCTTTTAAACCTTCAATAGCGGCCTTGATAAAGAACGACATAAAACCTAATTTCACACCATGTGATTCTTCAAAGCTCTCTTTATAGCGTTGACGAAGATCAATTATATTTTGCATATTCACTTCATTGAACGTCGTCAGCATCGCGGTTTCATGTTGAGATTGAACTAAACGCTTGGAGATGCTCTTACGTAAGCTCGTCATCGGAACTCGCTTATCTTCACGACTATCGTCTATTGAGATCTGCGGTGCCATCATTATTTCTGTTGCAGCATCAATTTCACTAGCCGTTGCGGGCTTGGCGCTATCAATTTGTAATTCAATATCTTTTTTAGTAACTCTTCCACCTTTACCAGAGCCTTGAATTCTAGCGACATCTATATTGTTTTCTGCAGCTAACTTTCTCACTGCAGGACTGGTCTTAGATACACTATCTGTTACAAATCTATCTATAAGTGAATCATTGGGTGCTGGTGCGGGTCTTATTTGTGAAATATTACCTACGTCACTCACTAGTTTAGAAGTTTCTTGCTGAGACTGTGATTTAGATTGATGATCTGGATGTTGCTCGGACTGATGCCCTGCTTGATTCCCTATTTCATGCTTAGGCTGTGAATCATTTTCATTACGTTTAGCAGATGATTTTTTTGCAGTATTAGTAGCATTAATGATTGCAATAATTTCATTGCTTTGAACTTTCTCATTCTTATGCTTTGAAATCGAAGCTAACTCACCGCTTTGTGGTGCTGTTATTTCCAGAATCACCTTGTCTGTTTCAATATCAACAAGCTGATCACCTTCCTCTACGTAATCACCAGGCTTTTTAAGCCAATCGCCAATAATAGCCTCTGTTACCGACTCAGCTAATTCAGGGATAGTAACATCTATTTTCATGACATTTCCTCAATAGTCCATGAACTACACTTATACAGCTCTTAAAGGAGGTGCAGAAGCTTGCTCTCGAATACCCAACGCATCTTCGATGAGTGCTTTTTGTTGCTCTCTGTGAATATGTAAAGAACCTGATGCTGGAGAAGCCGAATACGTTCTACCGGCATATCTAACGCTTTGATCTTTACGTATACAGACTTTTATATTACGCCTAGAATGAATAAAGAACCATGCTCCCTGGTTTCGTGGTTCTTCTTGGCACCATACCAGTTCACGTGCGCCTGCATACTTGTTGATGATGTGTTTAACATCATCTTGTGGGAATGGATAAAGTTGTTCGATGCGTACGATTGCCGTATTGGTTATTTTATGCTCGCGTCTGGCTTTGGCTAATTCGTAATAGAGTTTTCCTGCACAAAAAATGATTTTTTTAACTTCTGCAATCTTCAAGTCTTCAACCTCATCCAACACAGGTTTAAAATCACCGTTTGTAAATTCATGAAGCTCGGATGATGCGATAGGATCACGCAAGATATTCTTAGGAGTCATCACAATAAGAGGTTTTCGATAGGGCCGCAGCATTTGTCGGCGTAGCATATGAAAAATTTGTGATGGTGAGCTAGGCATACATACTTGCATATTATCCTCTGCACATAATTGTAAATAACGCTCTAGCCGTGCAGAGGAATGCTCCGGACCTTGTCCATCATAACCATGTGGTAACAACATCACTAATCCACAATAGCGTTGCCATTTCGCTTCAGATGAACTCAAGAACTGATCAACATACATTTGTGCATTATTAGCAAAATCACCAAACTGAGCTTCCCAAATTACCAGCGTTTCTGGATCAGCCGAGCTATAGCCAACTTCATATCCCAACACAGCTTCTTCTGAAAGTAATGAGTTAATGGGTAAAAATAGTGGCTGATCTTCCTTTATATGCTGAAGCGGCACATGTATTTCACCCGTTACTTGGTCATGAAACCCGGCATGTCTATGAAAGAACGTACCGCGCACACAATCTTGGCCCGATATTCGGACTCCATAACCTTCTTCGAGCAATGATGCATATGCTAAGGTTTCACCAAAACCCCAATCAGCATTCATTTCACCATTACCCATTTTTAATCGAGCATTTACAATTTTTTGTACCGTTCGGTGCAGAGTAAAGCCCTCAGGCACACTGGTAAACTTTTGAGCTAAGTCTTTTATACGTTCAGCTGTAAGTTTAGTGCTACATGCGTCTTGCCAATGGGTACCAATATAAGGCTTATAATCAACAATGAATTTGCGGTCAGAATTCTTATCAATGGGCCCGCAAACTTGTTCACCTCTTTGCAACTTATTAAGATACATTGTTTCTAGCGCTTTAACTCTAGATGGCGTGATAGTTTTATTTCGTATTAAACGATTTGCATATACTTCTCTTACACCCTCCTTGTGCCGGATCGCTTGATACATCAAAGGTTGAGTTACAGAAGGTTCATCGGCCTCATTATGCCCATGTTCTCGATAACAAATCATATCGATCACTACATCACGCTTGAATTTCATTCTAAAATCAACCGCAAGTTGAGAAACATAGGCCACCGCTTCAGGGTCATCACCATTAACATGAAATATGGGCGCCTGAACCATTTTTGCAACATCTGTACAATATAAGGTAGATCTTGAATCCAATGGATCACTGGTAGTGAAGCCTATTTGGTTATTCACTACGACATGAATGCTGCCACCGGTTGTATACCCTCTGGTTTTAGAAAGATTTAAGGTTTCCATAACAACGCCTTGACCAGCAAAAGCCGCATCACCATGAATGAGCAAAGGCAATGCATTTACCCTTTCCGTGTCATTTCGTCGTTCTTGTCGTGCACGTACAGAGCCTTCTACCACTGGATTAATAGCTTCCAGATGAGATGGATTAAATGCAAGCACGGTATGTACCGATGCATGTTTGGTTTTTAGATTGGCAGAAAAACCTTTATGGTATTTAACATCACCAGAACCTGCCACTGGATCTAAGGTATCCTCAAACTCTTGGAATAGTTCCTCTGGACTTTTACCTAAGATATTCACCAACACATTAAGACGACCACGATGCGCCATTCCCATAATTACTTCGTTTAGATTATGAAAGCCACAGCGCCTGATTATTTCATCTACGATTACAATTAAACTTAAACCACCTTCTAGAGAAAAACGTTTTTGCCCTACATATTTTTTATGTAGATAAACTTCAAGAGATTTTGCTGCGATTAACATCTCTAGGATCGTTCGTTTACGTTTGTCTGTAAATCCTGAAGATAAGTAAAACTGTTCTAATCTATGTTGAATCCATTCTTTTTGTTCTGGTGAAGTAATATGCTTAAACTCTGACCCTATCGTTCCGCAATAGGTCACAGAAAGCATATTAATAATTTCACGCAATGGTGCTTTTTTGATACCGCCAAGTGAGCCAGTTTCAAAAACAGTTTCCATATCCAGATGTGTTAAACCATGAAACTCTGGATTCAATTCAGGTATATCTGGGCGTGCATCTGAGCTGAGAGGGTCTATATCAGCTTGACGATGGCCTAAATATCGATATGCACTAATTAATCTAATGACACCTACTTGCTTACGATTATCAGCTTCAGACTGAGAGTTGTATGTTTCTGAATTATTTTTCTGTGTTGTGTTACGTAACGTTTCTCTTACGTTTGCATGAGTGATATTTTTGAGTGATGTTGGCTCAAGCTTACTAAATAATTCACGCCAATATCTTGGAACAGAGCTTGCGTCTGTCAAGTAATCCTCAAATAGCGCTTCTACATAGCCAATATTATTACTATTAAGTTGCCCATCACTTAATTTTAAAAGCGCATCTTTATCCATTGTTATTGATAGTAGATTTATTTATCTACCTAGACAATGTTAAAGAATATATTTCAGTAATAATGTTGAGACCCTGTGCAATCATGTACAACTACATTGTATGGGTTGGACGATCCGCCTGAAGTGCTCCTGCTAATAGACCTTCAATTTTATTTCTAGTTTGCCCGTTATCCTGATTGCTAAATTGAACGCCTATACCTGTAGTGCGATTACCTTGGGAATTGGGAGGCGTAATCCAGACCACATTTCCAGCAACAGGAAGCCGTTCCGTATCATCCATCAAAGTAAGCAGCATAAAAACTTCGTCATCAAGCTTATAGGCCTTGTTGGTAGGTATAAATAGCCCACCATTCTTGATAAAAGGAATATATGCAGCGTACAAAGAACCTTTATCTTTGATCGCCAGCGATAGTATGCCTCTGCTTCCTTCTGCCATAATAAATCTTAATTAAATTCGGTTTAAACCGGTTTTTCAAACATATCCTGACATCGTATCAGCATGTCTTCAATGAATAATCTCTTATTGAGAGGTGCACTGGAAAACCTACGTAATTCAATAAGTTTGTCCATAAAACTAAATAATGAATGTAAGTCTACTCGGCCCGCTAGACTATGCAAGCTCCGACGAATGTCCGGATTTTCAAGGGTTACCGGCTCTTTCCCGTAATGGCAACGTACCAGATCTGCACACCAACCTTGTTGCCAGGTCACCAGTCTCTCTAACGGCTCATCCTGATGCTTTGGCGAAACTTTGGTGACGGTGCTTTTGCCAGCTAAAATCTGTGCTAGATCTTGGTAATAAGCAACCCTATGTTTACTCAACCCTGAAACCTCTAAGTCGTAGGCCAATAAAGGACGATTTCCAGATACTTCAAGCAATTCAGGCCATGTATCTAGTTGTTTTTTTTCATTCAACCATCTCAAGCTCTCATGTGTTTCAGGTAAGCGAAAACTCCAGGTTTGACAACGACTCCTGATGGTAGGTAACAATGCATCAGCACGATGCGTTATTAAAAATATAATCGAATTTTTAGGAGGCTCTTCTAATGTTTTTAATAATGCATTTGCTGCATTGTTATTCATGGTTTCAGCATAATTGAGACAAAGAATTTTATATGCACCTTGTTGTCGACTTAATGTCATAAAGTGGTTAATTTCACGAATGTCATCAATCTTAATTTGCTCAATACTGCCGACAGCTTTTTTCTCTTGATCACATTCTTCATCGACATTAAGCATACGAATATCTGAGTGAGTTCTAGCAATAAAAAGCAGGCAGTTTTTGCATACACCACAAGCATGATTGTCTGTTGTCGGGTTCGTGCAGTTAAGTCGTTGTATGAACGACAAACAAAATTTTAACTTTCCAATAGATGCTGGGCCAGAAATCAAAACCGCATGCGCAAGCCGATCGTTTTCTAGATATGTTAACGCACGTTGCCACGCATCATTTTGCCAAGGGTATATCATTGAATAATTTAGATACTAGACAAGCAACTCTGCGAATCGACGTTTCACTGCAGCTTGAATTGCGAATGCTGCCTGATCAATTTCCTGATCAGCATCGATGACCGAAAAGCGTTCAGGGCTCGCTTTTGCAAGTTTTAAATAACTACTTCGTACTCTTTCAAAAAACTCTAACTTTTCCATTTCAAAACGGTCTTTCTTCCCTCGCTTTGACACTCTCATCATACCTTCTTGAATATCTCCAGAAAGCAATATCGTTAAATCAGGTCTAAATTTGTTTAGTACGGAAGATTCAATTCGCTTAATCAAAGGAAATGACAAACCTCGCCCACCGCCTTGATAAGCATAGCTTGCATCTGTAAACCTATCGCATAAAATCCAGGTGTTTTCTTTTAAAGCTGGATAGATAACATCTTTTAGATGCTGTGCACGAGCAGAAAACATTAATAAAAGCTCTGCCATTGGATCAATATCTACGCCGTCATTATTAAGAAGTATTTCTCTAACACGCTCACCAAGTTTCGTACCTCCGGGTTCACGCGTTACTTTGCAAGCTATGTTTTTGTTTTTTAGAAAATTCTCTAATAATTTAATTTGCGTGGTTTTACCCACACCCTCCGTCCCTTCGAAAGTAATAAACTTTCCTTGAAACATTTCTTCTGTATCAATACTCATAACTTTTTTTATATTTAACAGCTTTATTCGCTTTTATGATCTGCTTGATACTTATTTTTGTTTCCACCAAGTTGATATTTGATTACTGCATTACGATGCTCATCATACGTTTTAGAGAAATGATGCGTGCCATCACCTTTAGAAACAAAAAATATAACTTCAGTATCTGCAGGATGTAGCGCGGCAGATATGGAAGCTCTGCTCGGCAATGCGATTGGTGTAGGTGGCAAGCCTTTATGCACGTAGGTGTTATAGGGTGTATCGGTCTTAAGATCTTTGCGGCGTATATTTCCTTTATATTCATCCCCCATGCCATAGATAACCGTAGGATCAGTTTGTAATCGCATGTTCCGTTTTAAGCGTGTATTAAATACTGCTGCAACCAATTCACGCTCGTCATCAACACTGGTTTCTTTTTCAATGATGGAAGCCAAGATCAAAACTTCATCAGCGGATTTTAAAATTGTATCTTTGTTTCGGCCTGCCCATTCTTCTTGCAAAACGTCTTTCATATAGCTATGAGCACGTTGAAAAAATTCAACATTAGTGGTTCCAGCAGGAAAATGATACGTATCTGGATAAAACAATCCTTCAGGATGTTTTTCTATCTTTAATAATTCTAAAAGCTCTTGTTTTGATTGAGCCACCAGTTTTATCTTTTCGTGCTTATTCACCTCTTCCCACAATTGATTAAATGTCCAACCTTCAATTACAGTCAAAGCAAACTGAACAGTGCTACCTTTGATTAATTTGTTCAACAACTGGACAGGACTTAAGTTAGCTTGAAATGTATATTCCCCCGCCTTAATTGAACTACTAGCCCCACTAAGCCTTCCAAATATTTGCCAAGGCAAGATATCTTTAACCACTCCAGCCTCTACAAGTAAATTGGTAATTTGCTTGAAATGCATTCCTGGTTCAACCACAAGCTGCACTTCCTTATCCATTAAGGACAACGGCTTATTAGCATAATCTTTAAAATAGATCGACAACAATGTAACCATGATGGTCATGATGATTAACAATGAGCTAATGATACGTGTAAAAGTTTTCACGCAAAATCCCTATCTATTAAAGGCCGCAACGAGTTGGTCGATTATAGCCGTTTTAACAAGTGCTCGCTCACAAAAGTGGCTAACTGGCCAAACTGCATGAATGCTATTACACAAAAACATCGCATCAATATCATCTAACTCTGAATGTTTAAAGTCTCGCACTTGAAGTGCAATATTATTTTCATGGCAATATTCAATTATCATTTTACGCATTACACCTGCCACCCCGCATTGATCAAGCTTAGGCGTTACCAAATTATCGTTTATTTGGAAAAAAACATTTGCAGAGGTTCCTTCAATAATATTACCTTCCACATCGCAAACTAAGCCTTCTTGATATTCATCTTCCCATTCGCTTCTGGCAAGCACCTGCTCAAGACGGTTTAAATGTTTAATTTTAGACAGTTTACTTTGTCTTGATAAAACAAAGTCACATTGCGTGATACTAATGCCTTCTTCAACAAAACTAGCCGGATATTCTGGCCATGGAAATTTCTGCACAATGCGCGTTAGCGCTTGCAGCGTAGGTTTGTAGCCTCGGCCACCTATACCACGAGTAATGATAATTTTTAATACACAGTCTATGCGACTATTGGGGGCAAGGAGTTGTTGTACTTCTTTTTCTAGTAGTGGAATCTCAAGACTCTGCAAGCCTAGAACCTCACAACCACGCAGGAGCCTTTCTAAGTGTTCCTCCCAGAACTGAGGCTTGCCCTGCCTTACTGCAATCGTTTCAAATACACCATCACCATAAAGCAATCCTCTATCTAAACTGGAAAGCTCGTCACCCTGTACGCCATTAATGATGACTTCAGGAATATTCATATAAGAAGGAAGTTCAAGTCAGCTTTATATGACCCAAAACATCAGCAACATTGGTTAGACTTTTTTCATGACGACGGTACCATTCGTACCGCCAAACCCAAATGAATTTGATAGTGCTACATTGATTTTCTTGTCTCTCGCTTCATTGGGTACATAATCGAGATCACATTCAGGATCCGGCGTATCGTAATTAATCGTCGGGGGTAAAATATCATGATA
>CAZVPJ010000003.1:28519-30149 GCA_964629035.1 uncultured Thiotrichales bacterium
CCAATACGATCAGCATTTTCTTCAGTCACTTCAAAACCAGAATCATCTATGGCTTGAATACCAGCACCAATACCATAGTGGATAAAAGGATCCATCTTGCGTTGATCTTTTTTACTTAAATAATCATCCACAACAAAATCACGAGTTTGACCCGCTATTTGTACTGAAAACTCGCTCGCATCAAAACAATCAATCTTGGAAATTCCACTATTGCCAGCTTTGATATTCTCCCAAGCTTTCTCAATGGTTGAACCGACTGGAGATACAATCCCTAATCCGGTTACGGCAACACGTCTTCGTGACATAATATATTTACTTTATATAAAACAACTCAAAAATGATTAAGCAGCAGACCATTGTTCAATGACCGTACTGCCTTAGAAAACAATTGATTATTAAATAATTATTTATTGTTATTTACGTAATCAATCGCTTCTTTAACCGTAGTTATTTTCTCGGCTGATTCATCAGGAATTTCACATTCGAATTCCTCTTCTAGAGCCATTACCAATTCCACAGTATCTAGAGAGTCTGCACCTAGATCATCAACAAAAGATGCATTTTCTTTAACCTCATCTTCACTAACACCTAATTGCTCAACGATGATCTTCTTAACTCTTTCTTCATTTGTGCTCATAAAATTGCTTCCTCTATGCAAAAAATTTCTGACCTTTAATATTCGGGTCGCTATTGTATTGAAAAGACTGACGCCTTGCCATCGTCATGTATACCCTTAATCTGAAATAAAACCAAATTAGCTTTTAAATTGATTTTGACGGTTTGAATGGATTTATTTGATAAGATACAAGCATTTAGACGACATTGTTTACTCAAGAATACGTTTTTATTTAACATATTCTATGCCATATATAGCCCGCCATTGATATGCATGGTTTCACCCGTAATATAACCCGCGTGCTCAGAAACCAAAAATTTCACGGCTTCTGCAATATCTTTGGTGCTTCCCATCCGACCGAGGGGAATATTGCTCATGAGTGCCTTTTGTTGCTCCTCGTTAAGCTCGTCTGTCATATCCGTCTCTATAAAGCCAGGCGCAATGGCATTTACGGTAATCCCACGTGAACCTACTTCTTGTGCTAATGATTTTGTAAACCCAAATATGCCAGCTTTTGCAGCCGAATAATTGGTTTGACCTGCATTTCCAGAAGAGCCTACTACAGAAGAAATGTTAACAATACGCCCCGTTTTAGCTTTCATCATATCACGCAAGCATGCTTTAGATATTCGATACATAGATGACAAGTTAGTATTGATGACATCATTCCATTCATCATGTTTCATACGCATTAACAAATTGTCTTTAGTAATGCCTGCATTATTGATCAAAATAGTGGGCGCATGATTCGTCTCTTTAATGGTGTCAAGGCAAGCTTTAATGGAATCATCTTGGGTGACATCCAACACCAATCCATGTCCTTCAAGTCCATTCTCGGCCAATTCTGTTTGAATATTTTGAGCACCTTTGTCGGTTGTGGCAGTACCTACTACAAAATATCCATCTGATGCGAGTGCGTGCAAAATAGCTCTGCCAATACCTCTACTAGCCCCTGTGACTAGCGCAACTTGCTTATCCATAATTACTACTTTACCTTTTCCTAGTCTATTTTTT
>CAZVPJ010000004.1:0-5640 GCA_964629035.1 uncultured Thiotrichales bacterium
CAAATGCACCTGTACGCTGACTTAGACCATAGTATTGAAACTGTATATCTTTTACATTTCGAATTATCTTTACATCTCTATCTGCAGCCCGTGCTTTTCCAGAGAAATAAGTGTTTGCAGGCAAGTAACGTACACTTAAATGGTATGCGCCTTTTTCCTTTTGCTTAAATATTTCATAGATATATAGATAATCATCTAATCCATATTGAGGCGAAGGAGCGAGAAACAACATTTTTTCAGGATCACCATTGAAGTAATTGTCTTTCGACTCGTCTTCATCAATTGGATAAAATACTGCTTCACTTATTACTTTACGAAGAAAGCGCTGTGAACTGGCTATTTCTTCAAGATTATCTTGATGTTGATCAACCTTAGCCCAAACACGACTACCAAACACAAAGCCATTCGCACACAAAGTGATAACAATTGAAATGATGACGATAGAAATTAGTAACTCAATAAGTGTAATGCCAGCTTGATCAACAAACTGATAGCGAGATGACTTGCGATAATTCATCATTATGCACTCGCAAGTCTGTAAGTTGTTGCACGTATAGATCGCTGCCCTTTTCTTGCTCGCCAGTAAACATTAAGCACTATCTGGTAGCGTTTCACTGTTTCAACAACCGAACGAGAATTAGTGCTATCTAGAGGCAGAACTTCTAACCTCCACGAATATCTTTGATTGTAAGACCCTTCGCTAACAGCAGGTAACAAATGCACTCTTTTACCTACATCAGCAAGATGTGAATCAGCATACATACTGGCTTGTGCGTAATCATCAGCCAAAGTTGAACCTTGTAACGCTGTAGAAAAAACCTGATACGTTACACCTATTGATATCGCTAAAACCGATAATGCCACCAATGTTTCTAACAGAGTAAAGCCACCCACATGTTTAGCGTTGATGTTGTAAAAACGCTGCAACGTTACCTTACACATTTGCTATCGAGACACTAAGCAATGAAGCATGGCTTATTTGATTTCAACTCTGCCGGATAGCCATTCAACGACTATGCTATACATCTTTTTTCCATTTGTGAGCTTTATTTCCCCACCAGAAGAACTGCCATCAGGCGCAAAACGGATTTGCGATATGTTTTTATTCGTACTTAAACCTTTTGCTGAGAATATTTTTAAATCCAAAGATGAATCAATTATCCTTTGCCGATTACTACCTGCAACCCAATAAATTCGCTTATTGTTATCCACAGAAAATGCAACCTCTTCGCTTTTGGCTATTGCTGAAATTCGAGCGCGCCGCAGCGTTACTAATATATCTTGTGAAGTTGCCTTTAATGCCGCACTTGATGAAAGGCGGCTATAAGCTGTAGCAGAAATAGCAGTAATAGCAACCGCAATGACTAAAGTCATGAGTAATTCGATCAAGGTGAAACCGAGACAATCTCTGCGAGCACTTAATTGATTTATTTTTATCATATTATTATGTACTTTATTATTATATTTTTGTGTTACTAAGATTAATTCCAGCTCAGTACATCTTGATTCTCTTTATCGCCACCTTCTGCACCATCAGCACCTAAACTATATATTTCATACTCTGCATTTCTGCCAGGATAACGGTAGTTATAGTTCTTTTTCCAAGGATCTTGAGGTACAAATTTCTTACGCAAGTATGGGCCATTCCAGCCATCCACACCTGCGGGTTGTTGCACTAGGGCTTGAAGAGTTTGTTCAGTCGTGGGATATCGATTTGTATCTATCTTATACATCTCTAAAGCTGAAGACAGTTCCTCAATTTGTATTTTTGCAGCTTTGGTTTTTGAGTCGCCTAAACGTTTCATTACTTGAGGGCCCACAATACCCGCTAGTAACGCCAAAATTGCAACCACAACCAATAACTCTATAAGGGTAAAGCCATTTACTTTTTTAAAAGAAAACTTATAATTATTTTTATACATACTCATCTCTCTTGCTAACTAAATTAAACTTTATGAAGCTAAATCGTTAATACTTACCATACCAAGCAATATCGATACAATAATTCCACCGATAACGATGCCCAATAAAATAATAATAACGGGTTCAAATAGGTTAACCATTCTTTGCATGGCGTTTGACGTTTCTTTTTCATAAATTTCTGAAACGCGTTTCAGCATATTGTCTAGCTCACCGGTTTCCTCTCCAACTTTTATCATTTGCAAAGCCAACGATGGAAATAACTTAGCCAAACTCAAAGTATGGAAAAGACTTTTACCTTCTTTAAATTGCTCCATTGCACGACTAATGTTTTCAAGAAACAAACTGTTGGTTAGATTTGCTTTAGCAATAGGTAGCGCAGACAATACCGGAACACCGTTCGACAACAAGCTACCCAAACTACTCGTGAATTTTGCTGTTTCATGCTTCACTAACAAATCACCAAACACCGGTATTTTAATGAATTTAGAATCCCAAAACTTCCGATACTTTGGAGACACAAACAAATAACGAAGAAACAATGTCAGCAAAACAGTGGTAATGATTAATAACCACCAATAATTACTGACAAAATTAGAGGCACTAATGACGACTTTCGTTGCAACGGGTAGTAATTCTTCGCTTCCTTCAAACAATTCAGTAATTTTAGGAACAACGAAGGTCATAATAACTAAAATCGATGCTAATGCTACAACCACTAGAATTAAAGGATAGATCAATGACGAAATCAATTTATCGCGCATTACCTTTGCGCTTTCCAAATATTCATGCATCCGGGTTAAACCTATTTCTAGATTTCCACTGGCTTCGGAAGCACGCACCATATTAATATAATAAGGACTGAAGACGTTTTTCTGATTTTCAAGTGCACTTGATAAATCGCTACCCGCCTCAACATCTTCTAATAACGATGCAGACATATCACGAACATTTTCATGCTCAGATAGATCCCTAAATATTCGCAATGCATGATCTACAGGCAACTTTGCCTTGACCAAGGTCGCCAATTGTTCTGTAAACGCTAATAGTTGGTTAGAATTAATTGACTTCTTTGATGCCTCAAAGTACTTCTTTATTGACCTTGTTGGTGAAGATGTAGATTCTTTAGCATATATAGGAATATACCCAGATGATTGCAACCAATTGATCATTGCATTGTGATCTGACTCTTCACGCTGTCCCTCGAATACCTTTCCTTCGAGCGTAGTAGCTTTATATTCATACATGGGCATAATTTTACTAACTATCCAAGCAAGCTAAATTCAAGCTACTCAAGCTATGCATCCTGAGTCACTCTTAATATTTCTTCTAATGAAGTAATGCCTTGAATAACCTTTTGCAAGCCATCTTGATACATCGTTTTCATTCCTTGATTCATTGCAGCAGTTGCTAAGGTTGAAGCATCTGCATGCTCTAGGATTAATTTTCTAATTTCATCATTGATAAGCAACATTTCAATGATTGAAATTCTTCCGTTATAACCTGTTTGATTACACAGATCACAACCACCTGGCACATACATATCGTTACTTACAACTTCTTCCGACATTTCTTTTGCAACTTTTTCGGGTAAGTCTGTTTGCGTTTTACATTCATCACACAAAACGCGTACTAATCTCTGTGCAATAACCGCATTAAGTGTTGAGGTTAATAAATAATCTTCAACGCCCATTTCCATTAGACGTGTAACACTACTCACAGAGTCGTTCGTATGTAAGGTAGATAATACGAGGTGTCCAGTTAATGCGGATTGAACACAAATTTCTGCAGTCTCTAAATCGCGCATCTCACCAACCATAATAACGTCAGGGTCTTGTCGCACAATTGATCGCAGTGCGTTGGCAAAGGTTAGACCAATACTGGCTTTTGCCTGTATTTGGTTTATCCCTTCAAGTTGATATTCAACCGGATCTTCTACCGTGATAATTTTTCGGTGAGGCTCGTTTAACAAACTTAATGCTGTATAGAGTGTGGTTGTCTTACCACTACCTGTTGGACCGGTAAGAAGTATCATCCCATGGGGTTGACGTAATGCATTAACAAATTTTTCATGATCAGCCTGCTGAAAACCAAGCGCCTTAAAATCTAATACAACAGATTCCTGGTTCAATAATCTCATTACGACACTCTCACCATGCATCGTGGGCACTGTTGAAATACGCATATCATATTCTCGACCCTGAATGCGATTTCGTATTCTTCCATCTTGCGGTAAGCGTCGTTCAGCAATATTCAACTTTGCCATAATTTTAATTCTAGAAATGATGGCCGCAGCAAACTGTCGTGGCGGAGACTCAACCTCTTGCAACACACCATCCACTCGGTATCGAACCTTTAAATTTCCTTCAAATGGCTCAATGTGTATATCTGAAGCTCCCTGCTCAGCTGCACGCTGCATGATTAGATTCACCAAGCGTATTACAGGAGCCTCACTAGCTAAGTCCTTTAATTGATCAAGCTCATCATCCGAAATTTCATCCACATTTACTTCATCAACTATTTGATCCATCTTGCTTGAATCAAGACCAGAGATTTGGTTGATAGCTTCATCTATATCGGAAAGCGTACCTATTCTTACTTCAACTGACTTACCTGTTGCGATTTGCACCGCATCAATCACATGCTGATCAAGCGGGTCTGCCATCACAAGAACCACTTTGTCATCTTGCTGCCCTAAAGGAATGGAAGCGCTCTCTTTGAGAAAACGAAAAGAAATGGCACCATCCAGCACGGCTTCAGCTGGATATTCTTCTCGATCAACGATAGGTAAAGCCAGTAAACTACCTAGCGCTTCAGCAATATCTTTATCACTTACTGCGCCTAATCTATTCAACATCGATACAAACGAGACATCTGGCGTCTCTTCTTGCATGCGTTTAATTTTGGACAGGTCTGATTCACGCAGTTTCTCACTACGTTGTAAATAATCAGCTATATCCTCGTTGGACAGCGTTACGGCAGCATTCGTCATCGTTAGATTATTTGAGCTCTTAATTTAACCTAATAGAATTAATCAAATAGGGTTTATGAAGAAAAGGCGCTAGTTACCTGATTATTCAGGATTATTATTATTCTCGACTATGGAATCATAGTACTGAAACAGTAAAATTAAAAATACTTGTATAAAATACGGATATTCAATATAAGACATTGAATTTAATAGCTAAAACAACCACATAAGAGCTAATAACTGCTTTGCTAACGCACATTAAATCTAAATAAATTGCCCTGAAATTCAAAAACCGCTCCATAGCGGGTTATTTCAACCAATGCCAAATCACGCTGAAGACTTTTCCCTTCCGTATACATTTGACCATTTATTCTAATTCGCCGTTGTCGTGGATCCGCATGAAACATATGCACTGAAACATTGAAGTCAGGAACCCTCTCTTGCACATCATATGGAAGTTCCCCAAAGCTGGGGACACCGCTGCTAATAGCTTGTTCATGTTGTTTGCGGTAACTGGAATCATCACGAAGCTTTACCGTTTCTTTGCTCTGCGTTGGCAACACACTGACTTCAGGCACTACATAATTGGCAGTTTTTATTTGCACTTGCTGTTCTTTATCACGTTCTAAACTCGATTTTTCATCAAGCATGCTTGGCTCATCATTTTCCAACGCAGCCAAATCTGCATAGATTTTTACAAGCTCTTGCTTATCTGCACCGATTGCTAATTTTTTAGTAGCAGAAGCTAT
>CAZVPJ010000004.1:5740-25921 GCA_964629035.1 uncultured Thiotrichales bacterium
ACTTGCGGCCTTAATCGCAGAAGCCTCATCTTCTTTTTCGATCAGTTTTACAGATTTTAAATCTGACGTGTGCAGATTATTAATAGGATTTAGCAGATGTTTTTGTTGTATATTTTGATCGGTTGCAGTTGCAATTATTGTTTCTTTATCATTTAAGGCAGTCTTTACACTTACCTCATCCTGCATTGTGTTAACAGACAACTGTTGATCTAGATGCTTATCTTTACTCGTCAAATAATATGCAGCAGTCCACACAATGATTGCTGAAACAGTCAACCCTATTAAAAGTATTAGCCATCGAGTTTTGTTATGTCCAATATCTTCAATGTGTGCACCTGAATACTCAATGGATATTTCTGGCGCCTGTTGTTGACCAAGTTTACGCTCTCTTTCGGCTTGTTTAATAGACTCAAGGATAAATGACATAATAATTATTTCTATTTATTAACCAAATATGGTGTATCGATACGTTTATTATTAAAAAACATTTGAGTTACGGGACCGACAACTCCATCGGATGGCAAGTTGTTTGCTATTTGAAATGCACGAACTTGATCCACCAAGTCGCCAGAATATACTGCCGGATGAGGAGCAATGCTGTTACGCCCTTGTATATCGGCTAATTTTTTATCTAAAATCTCAATTGCATCACTCTCATGCCCAGGGTTTATATACGTAACACCGGCTTTTAATGGTCTCCATAACATTTCAAATTCACCACTCCAGTTTGCGACAATTTCAGAGATCGGTATTAATTTATAGTCTCCTTTCTCAATTACCACTGCATAATCACTTTCTATAGAAACCATTACGATATAACCGGGCTCATAATGATCTACTTTGCTTTTAAGCAATGCAGGCCGATTTAACCCGATCACTTTCTGAATGGATCCTTTACCTTGGTAACAATGTAATTGGTTCTTAAAAGCATGCTCACATGGACCAATATCAGTAGATGAATAATCAATGGCCCACAATCTGAATAATTGCTGGTATGCCTTACCATAATCGGTAAAATTAAAATTATTCTGTTTAATTGAAGACTTTTGCTTAGCATTAATAGTCACTAAGTCATTAGCATCATCCACTATCGTAGTTGACGCATCACTTGGAAGCGCTTTAATAACTTCTTTTTTTAGCTTACTTGCGTTTTTCTCAATATAACTTGCCTTTTTTTCATTTATTTCTATGTTTAACGCATTACTAGTCACATTACCTTTCTGAGGTTTGACGTGTGTAGACAAATCATTTTTTGTGTTACTGGATTGAGGACTCTCCTCATCAAATACCATGCTGCTGGTTTCTATATCTTTAACAGTATCTTCTATATTTGGTTCCAAGTTACTTTCAGAGATAGGGTTTTTAGTATCAAGCTCAGACAAACGTACTTCTTTATCACGTGATGCGATTTGAATATTTTTTTCAGCAAGTATATTTAATGAGCTTTGCACTATCGGCTTATCAAAAGAATAGTTTTGATAAGCAAACAACATTAATCCAGACATCAGTAAAACAGCTACACTTGCAGCTAAAGCTTTAGGAAACATACTTTTATATACAGGAGCCTCACCAAAAACTTCTTGAGCAGATTGAGAAATGATTTCTGATGAAATTTTACTTTTGCGTATCGTATAGGCACCCAATAAAACGCGGTCACATAATATATTAATTTTTCGAGGCACACCTTTTGACAATCTAAATATTTGCTTAATATTTGCAATACTGAATATTTTTTTTGTTGCTCCTGCAACCGCCAAACGATGATTAATATAATGATTAGTTTCATTTAAGTTTAAGGGGCCAATATGAAAACGCGCGGTAATTCTTTGATTAACCTGCTCAAGCTCGGGCTTTGCGAGCAGACATTTTAATTCTGGCTGCCCAATTAAAATAATCTGCAATAGCTTTTGATTATTTGTTTCTAGATTGGTAAGTGCACGAACATGTTCTAATGCCTCGACGCTCAAATTTTGCGCCTCATCGATAACCAGAACTGTACTACGACCCTTACCATGTGATTCGATTAAATATTGATTAAGTCTTTTTACATATTCCTTAATGCCTGGTTGAAACGATGAGTATTCAATATGCAATTCATCACATATAGAAGCTAAAAGTTCCTTTGGCGAAAACTTAGGGTTAATAACAAATGCAATATCTGTGTTTTCTGGAAGTTGCTCAAACATGCATCGACAGATAGTGGTTTTACCCGTCCCGATATCACCGGTTAAGCATACAAATCCACCTTTGCGGGTTACGCCATAAATAAGATGCGCTAAAGCTTCTTCATGCTGCTTACTCAAATATAAATATTTAGGATCAGGAGCAATAGAAAAAGCTGATTCATCGATATTAAAATATTTTCCGAACATATATTCCGCTTAGCCATATTTTTGGGCAATCTTGGCTCAGGTGATTCAAAAGACCTTACAAATCCTTGGAATCATTAAGCTTATTTTTTGAGCATACCCTTATCAATACTAGGCATTCAACCAACTATAAGTAGGGTTGTTACCAATCTAGATATTGGAACCCGATGTGTTCTACTAAAGTTATTATGTAGATTTGTGCAATGAACCATGCTCATACATTTTAAATGCTAGCGAATAATGCATTGATCACTCTCACAATCATCATTCTTTCAATTTTCTGTGAAACTAATTGAGAAGCTGGTAAACGAAGTGAATATAACGGTTCATTTGAATGGAAAGTTATTAGTGTGAGGAAAGTTATTGGTGCGCGGGGAGAGATTGATTCGAGTCATCCATGAGTCTCACATTCGCTACGCTCATACGTCACCTTCGTGACGCCCAAATCGGCTATCCTGCCGATTTGTCGAACTCTAACGTTAGAATATCTTTTTGATACGCCATTACATTTAGAGCCTCTCAAACCCTAAATGTAATGGCGCGCCCGGAGAGATTCGAACTCCCGACCGCTCGGTTCGTAGCCGAGTACTCTATCCAGCTGAGCTACGGGCGCATATAACAAAGCGAGCGATTATAGCGAATATCCAGATTAGAATTACATATATTATTAGGTATTCGATATAATCTCTTTCAATTCGGAGAGGTGCCAGAGTGGTCGATTGGGGCTCCCTGCTAAGGAGTTGTACGGGTGACCGTACCGAGGGTTCGAATCCCTCCCTCTCCGCCATCAAAGTACTGATCTACTTTTGGCAGTTCATCTATGAAAATTCGTCGATCCTAGACGCCCATTTACCTAAATTGCTTTCAGGTAACAAGAATATAGAACACGTGACAGGTGCACCAATATCAGTTGCACCAGCATGAAATTAAAAAAATGTAGCCGCCGTTAAATGGTTAACTAGCCAGTTGACTCATTTGTATTTGTTTTTTCGCGCTTAATTCGCTCGTAAATCTCTTCACGATGCACAGCAACATCACGTGGAGCATTCACTCCAATACGCACTTGATTGCCCTTCACACCCAGCACTGTGACCGTTACATCATCTCCGATCATCAATGTTTCACCAACTCTCCTGGTCAAAATCAGCATTCCCGTATCTCCTAGATAGTCCGTTTTATACGTTTTTTATTATTATTTAGTTCACCAATGCAACTATCAACTTTACCAGACAATAGTTACTCATTTGGTTTCTCTCCGTACCAAAGCTGTTTTGTAATTTTTATAGCATCTTTACTGATTTAAAGATTTTCCTCTTTCGCTTGGTGAAGTTCAAATGCTTCATGCAAGGTTCTTACACCAAGTTCCAGATACTTCTCCTCTATCACGACTGAAATTTTAATTTCTGAAGTCGATATCATAAGGATATTTATCTTCTCATCCGCTAATGCTTTGAACATTCTACTCGCAATTCCTGCGTGTGACCTCATCCCTACACCAACTAATGATAATTTTACAATATTGGGATCACCACCTACACGCCCTCCACCCAGTATTTCTGTAGTATTTTCAAGCACTTTCAATGCCTTCTCATAGTCATTTCTATGCACTGTGAAGGTGAAATCAGCCGTATCTTTTCTGCCTATATTTTGAACAATCATGTCTACTTCGATGTTTTCAGCAGAAATTGGACCCAAAATATGCGCTGCGACTCCTGGTTGATCAGGCACATCTTTTATCGTCAATTGCGCTTCATCACGATTAAAAGCGATTCCTGAAATTAATGGATCTTCCATGTTGTCATCCTCATAGGTTATTAATGTACCTGGACCTTCTTCAAATGATGATAAAACTCTAAGAGGCACATCATATTTGCCAGCAAACTCTACTGCACGAATTTGTAATACTTTTGATCCCAAGCTGGCCATCTCAAGCATTTCTTCAAATGTGATACGTGAAAGACGACGTGCATTCGGCTCCACTCTTGGGTCTGTAGTGTAAACACCATCTACATCCGTATAAATCTGACATTCATCTGCCTTCACCGAGGCTGCAAGTGCCACAGCAGTGGTATCTGAACCACCTCGCCCTAAAGTCGTAATATTGCCCTCGTTATCAATTCCTTGAAAACCCGCCACGACTACAACGTTGCCATCATTCAAAAGCTTCTTTAAACGCTCTCCATCAATATCCTGAATCCGCGCTTTATTGAATTTATTATCGGTACGAATTTTTAGTTGGCCACCTGTACATGAAACAGCTTCACAATCTCTTTTCTGTAATGCCATAGATAATAAAGCAATCGTGACCTGTTCACCCGTTGAAACCAAAACATCTAATTCACGACCAACAGGTGTTTTAGTCCCTTGCACCTCTTCTGCTAATCCAATTAAACGATTGGTTTCACCACTCATGGCCGATACAACCACAACAACTTGATTGCCTTTATTTTTAGTCGCAATAATTTTTTCAGCAACATTTTCAATGCGCTCAACAGTCCCTACTGATGTTCCGCCAAATTTCTGTACGATTAGCGCCATGCTAAATTACGTTCCTTTTAAAATTGATAGTATGTCGATGATGCAATTATTGCCAAACAGCACTGTGACTAGATTCTAGTGATGAGGCAGTAAATATACTAGATATGTACTGATATAACGCTAATAGCGATGTGTTCATATAGCGATAGCTCATATATTGTTGCGCACCCAATCAGGTACCGATTGAAGTGCGGCCTCTAAAGCTGCTGGGTTAGTACCTCCTGCTTGCGCCATATCGGGTCGCCCACCCCCTTTGCCGCCAACTTGCATGGCTACTGCATTTACCAAGTCACCTGCTTTTATTCGATCAGTTTGGTCTTTGGTCACTCCTGCTATGAGACTAACTTTATCGCCGTTACTGGTTCCTAGTACAATGGCTGCACTACCAAGTTTATTTTTTAGCTGGTCTAAAGTATCACGCAGTGATTTAGGATCTACACCCTCAACTTTATGTGCCAACACTTTTATACCATCAACATCAATAGCTGAAGACACCAAGTCGCTTCCTGCCTGCATAGCAAGTTTAGCTTTTAATTGATTGAGTTCTTTTTCCAGCAGTCGATTTCGCTCTACAAGTTGCACAACCTTATCCTTAGCATCGGAAGTAGAGGCTTTCACCGCTTCTGCGATGGTAGATAATTGATCTTCGTTCTCTTTTATCCATTGTAATGCACCGCCACCTGTAACCGCTTCGATGCGACGCACGCCTGAAGCAATACCGGTCTCAGATATTATTTTAAACAATCCAATATCTCCTGCACGACTTACATGCACACCACCACATAATTCAACCGAGAATTCACCAATGGTTAACACCCGAACTTGCTCTCCATACTTTTCACCAAACAATGCCATCGCTCCCGCTTCGAGCGCTTCATCTTTTGACATCGTATCTGCTTTTGCAGCCGTATTTAGGCGAATCTGATCATTAACCATTACTTCAATTTTTAGTAAATCTTGTTCATTAATGGGTGCATCATGAGAAAAATCAAAACGCAAACGATCTGATGCAACTAGCGAACCTTTCTGTTGCACATGTGCTCCCAAAACTTGACGTAATGCTGCATGCATTAAATGTGTTGCAGAGTGATTTAATACAGTCGCTTGTCGATGCGCGTTCTCTACACAAGCAGTCGCGGTATCGCCCACATGTAGTGAACCTGCAACTTGCTTACCGATGTGCACATGAGCATTACCTTGTTTCTGTGTATCCGTTACTTCAAAGATTGACTGCTTTATTTTCAACACACCACGATCGCCTACTTGCCCACCGGATTCTGCATAAAAAGGAGTTTGATCCAGCACAACAAACCCAGATTCATCCTCATTAATTAAATCTACGCTTTTATTGTTAACAAATATCTCTTTTATGACACCGACATCTTCAAGCAACTCGTATCCGGTAAAGGCAGTATTGGATTGCACATCTAAGGACGCATCATAATCCACATCAAAACGACTGGCTTGACGACCACGTTCACGCTGCGCTTCCATTTGCTTTTGGAACCCGGCTTCGTCAATTTGCAGATCATGTTCCCGAGCCACATCAGCTGTTAAATCAGCTGGAAAACCATAGGTGTCATACAACTTAAAAACCGTTTCACCTGAAATGGTCTCATTAGATAAACTTTTTATATCGTCTTGCAAAATTCGCATGCCTTGATGAAGCGTTTCATTAAAACGTAGCTCTTCTGTTTCCAACACTTTTTCTATTCGTGTTTGAGCATTGCTTAATTCTGGATAGGCTGTACCCATATTATCTACCAACGGCTTAACCAGCTTATAGAAAAAGGGTTCAGTGATACCAAGTTTATTGCCATGACGCGCTGCGCGACGAATAATGCGACGTAGCACATAGCCACGACCTTCATTTGAGGGAATTACACCATCGGTAATCATAAAACTGCATGATCGAATATGATCGGCTATAACGCGTAGGGATGGTGCCGAAGTATCTTTTACATTTGCAATATCGGCTGCAGATTGGATGATTCCGGTAAATAGATCCGTATCATAATTATTTGTAACTCCTTGCAAAATGGCCGCTAGCCTTTCCAGGCCCATACCCGTATCAACCGACGGTTTTGGCAAAGGATTTAAATTACCTTGCTTGTCACGGTCGTATTGCATGAATACAAGATTCCATATTTCCACATACCGATCACCATCTTCTTCAGGTGTACCGGGTGGGCCACCTTGCACTTGATCTCCATGATCATAAAATATTTCAGTACATGGACCACATGGGCCGGTATCACCCATCGACCAAAAATTATCTTTTGCTCCAATGCGCGCTAATTTATTTTTATCTATTTGAATATCATTCAACCAAATTTCAGCGGCTTCATCATCTTCTTCGAATACGGTCACCCATAACTTCTCTTCAGGCAAACCAACCACCTTGGTAAGAAAGTCCCAAGCATAATGAATAGCTTCAGCTTTAAAGTAATCTCCAAAACTAAAGTTGCCCAACATTTCGAAAAAGGTGTGATGCCTGGCGGTATACCCGACATTTTCAAGGTCATTATGCTTTCCACCCGCACGCACACAACGTTGGCTTGATGTTGCACGATGGTAGCTAAGTGTTTCTTTACCTAAAAAGACATCTTTGAACTGCACCATGCCTGCATTGGTAAATAGCAAAGTAGGATCATTGCCAGGCACGAGCTGACTCGAGGGCACAATTTCGTGACCATTTTCTTTAAAATAGTTTAAAAATGCGCTGCGAAGTTCTGAGCTAAGTTCCATAGTTTCCCGAATCCGTTTTCATAATCCCAATATATCCATTCTTAACCAAAGCATTTGCCAATTCTTTTTTGTCAGCAAAAAAGATATTCCTTAGGGGTACAGTTTGCTTGCTTATTTTTACCTATTTGATCATTCAGGCAAGTGTTTTTTGGATTATATCACCAGTAAAGCCGCGGGATTGGAGGAAACGCATTCGTTTTGCTCGCTCGTTGGGGGTCTCTAGCGGTTTGCCGCCAAATTTCTTTTCATATGCGTGTCGGGCCGTCTCCAACCAGACCTTGTCACCAAATTCTACATAAGCCTCAATTAACTGCGAAGAAACACCACGTTGCTGCAGTTCCAATTTTATCTTGAGGGGTCCATAGCCACGATTGCGGCGCATATTGACATAACTTTCAGTATAGCGTTCATCACTTTGCAAACCTTCTTCAGCAAGAACGACTAATACTTCTTCAATTTCACTATCAGTGAAATCTTTAGCTTTAAGTTTTCGAGTCAGCTCCAGGCGTGTGTGCTCACGCCTGGCTAATATATCAAATGCTGAGTTGCGTGCAGACCTCCCAGGTTTATGGTCAGGTTGATGTGCAAGCTTTTCAGCGGATTGGTCTGGATCAGGCTTCAGTCGCTTCTTCCTCTTCAGCTTGATCGTCTTCTATATCCTGATTTAAATCATCCGGGTCTGGTAACAATTGAGCACGTAATCGTTGATCAATTTCATTAGCCATTTCCGGATTTTCAAGCAAATAGGCGCGAGCATTTTCTTTACCTTGTCCGATACGCTCTTCATTGTAGCTGTACCAAGAACCTGCTTTTTTCACCATGTCATATTCGACACCCATATCGATTAATTCGCCTAATCTGGAAATACCTTCACCATATAGGATTTCAAATTCAGCTTTCTTGAATGGAGGTGCAAGTTTATTTTTAACTACCTTGACGCGCGTTTCGTTACCTAAAATCTCATCACCTTTTTTGATCGCACCAATCCTACGTATATCCAAACGAACTGAAGCATAAAACTTTAATGCATTACCACCAGTGGTTGTTTCTGGACTTCCAAACATGACACCAATTTTCATGCGAATTTGGTTAATGAAGATCACCATGGTATTCGAACGTTTGATGTTACCTGTGAGTTTACGCAACGCTTGAGACATTAAACGCGCTTGCAAGCCCATATGTGAATCACCCATGTCACCTTCTATCTCAGCACGAGGTGTTAATGCTGCAACCGAATCCACTACTACCAGATCTACCGCGCCAGAACGAACCAACATATCGGTGATCTCTAATGCCTGCTCACCTGTATCAGGCTGAGAGACTAAAAGGTCTTCTACATTTACCCCTATTCTTTCTGCATATGACGGATCAAGTGCATGTTCTGCATCTACAAAAGCTGCCGTTCCACCATTCTTTTGACACTCTGCGATCGCTTGCAAAGTAAGAGTTGTTTTACCTGATGATTCAGGACCATAAATTTCAATCACACGGCCTTTAGGTAAACCACCAATCCCTAATGCGACATCTAATGCCAGAGAACCGGTTGATACAACCTCAATATCACGAGCAGCCGTTGAATCACCCAAGCGCATAACGGCACCTTTACCAAATTGTCTTTCAATTTGACCTAGTGCGGCCACTAGTGCTTTTTTACGATTCTCGTCCACGGTACTACCCCTACGTTATGGCCAAGTATGGCCGATGTCTTGAAAATTATTTGCTTACTAACGGATTGCCATCAGTTTGATTATCTTGGCACATTCGAAGTGCAAAAACACTCACTGCGTCATTAAAAGATTGAAACTGAATTACTCTTCTTTTAAGAACGAATGTTTCGCAAGAGAGATGTATCGAGTGCCATCATCATCGGTAACGGATTCAAGCAAATGAAATTCAGTTGCACACCAGCTAATAGTGAAAGGGATATCTGGGAAATCAGCTTTTGGAACCTTTTTGAACAAGGTTACATGTGGTTTGTATATTCGTTCTTCTGTAGCAGCACCACAACTTTCTGCTATAGATTTTAGATGGTTAACCAGTCTAGTTAACTCTCTAGGATAGGTAGAACAACCAAGCCATAAAATTTGTGAGCGTTTAAAAAAACCATAAAGATCTAATCGAAGCGAAAAAGATTGCACATAGGTTTGCGCCATCTTCTTTTCTATACACTTACGTTCACTTGCTTCTAAATTACCTAAATATTGCAACGTAATATGTAAATTTTTATTTGGAACCGGTTCTACACCTTGTAAAATTGGAAAGGATCTAGATAGCTCCGTTAATTGTGAATGCACTTCAGGATCTGGCAGTAGTCCAAAAAACAATCGTTTCTTAGCCATCTATTGTTTTTCACTTAATGTAAGCATGAGTTGTTCTATCGCACACTGCGTAGACTGCGCTCGAATCGAATGTCTATCGCCATCAAATGTATAGCGCCCTGAGACCGGCTTTTGATCCGGTTGCGCGGTGGCAATATATACCGTACCAACCGGTTTACCATCACATCCTCCATCAGGGCCGGCAATCCCTGTTATCGATGCGCTAATATTCGCATCACTATGCACTAAAGCCCCTAGGGCCATTAATTCTGCTACTTGAGAACTTACTGCACCATGCTCATGTATCACATCAGATTGAACACCTAATTGTTTTATCTTAGATGCATTACTGTAGGTCACAAATCCACACTCAAACCATTTTGAACTTCCGGATACCGATGTACATTGCTGTGCAAGCATTCCACCCGTGCACGATTCTGCCACTACCAGTTTCAATTCATTTTCGATCAATGCACTTGCCAAATTATCGATGAGTATTTTATTAGACACTTCGCTACTTACCTAACTTCAGCATGAAAATATTAGTCCTATATTGGCCTTATATTGGATACTTTTTGGACTGCCTAATAAACATTTCTTCGTTAGACTGCCAATTATGATCGCACGACCACCTGTAAAACACACGCCAATGATGCAGCAATATCTACGCATCAAAGCAGAATATCCCGATATGTTGTTATTTTATCGAATGGGTGATTTTTTCGAGCTATTTTTTGATGATGCAAGACGTGCAGCCACCTTATTGGACCTAACCTTAACATCGAGAAATAAAAATTCTGCAGATGAAATCCCAATGGCAGGCGTCCCTGTTCATGCCACAGAAGGCTATTTAGCGAAGTTATTAAAACGTGGAGAGTCTGTCGCAATTTGCGATCAGATCGGTGACCCCGCAAGCAGCAAAGGTCTCGTCGAACGAAAAGTCACACGCGTGATAACACCTGGAACAGTTACTGAAGATGAGTTACTTGAAAAGAAAAAAGATAATTATCTACTTTCAATCTACGTACATGAAGAGCGTTATGGAATAGCGTATATAGACCTAAGCTCGGGTAAATTCATATTGCAAAATTGTTCTTCTATACAAGAATTAAAAGATGAGATGGAGCGTATTCAACCTGCAGAAATTTTATTAGCAGAAGATGCCTTATTGAATTCTGAAATTACAACAATATTAGATAAATGCGCCTCAAGAACGATCCCTGCTTGGCATTTTGATTATGAATCTTCCAATACCGCATTGTGTAAACAATTTGGCACCAAAGATTTAAGCGGATATGGCTGTGATCATTACCCGCTAGCCATATCGGCAGCAGGTGCAGCACTGCAATACATAAAAGATACTCAAAAAACTCAGTTGCCTCATATAGACGGACTTCAGGTTTGCCATAAAGATGAGTTTTTATCTATAGATAGTGTAACGAGAAAAAATCTTGAAATAGAAGTTTCCTCACAAGGTGATTCAAAACATAGCTTATTAAACATACTTGACAAAACCGCATGCGCAATGGGTTCACGCTGTTTACGATCATGGATTAATCAACCTACTCGTAACAAAAATATTTTAACTTTACGGCATGCAGCTATTTCAGAATTATTACAACTGAATAATTTCAGCGATCTTCATGATCTTCTAAAAGACATAAAAGATATTGAACGTATTCGTAGTCGTGTTGCGTTAAAAACAGCGCAGCCCAGAGATCTAGAAGCATTGCGCCTAACCTTTCAGTGCATCCCTTCTATCCAAACCCAACTTGCTCAGTATAAAAATGAATTAGTGGCCACGTCAGCTCAACTACTAGAACATCATGAAAGCTTAAAGCATAAACTTGAAAATGCTCTAGGCGAAGACCTACCTGCACTGATACGAGATGGTGGAGTCATAAAGCCAGGCTATGATGAAGAATTGGATAACCTTCGCAACACAAGTACACATGCAAACCAATTCTTAATCGATTTAGAACAACAAGAAAAAAGTGCAACTAACATCGCCAATCTTAAAGTTTCATATAATCGTGTCCATGGCTACTATATCGAAATTCCACGCAGTCATGCAGATCAAGCACCCGAACACTATACACGCAGACAAACCTTAAAAAATACTGAACGCTACATCACACCTGAACTTAAAAAGTTTGAAGATAATGTGCTCAGTGCAAAAGAGCGTTCATTAAAGAGAGAAAAATTTCTCTATGATCAATTTATCATAGAACTAAACGACGATCTGTTAATTATACAGAACTGCTCCAAAGCATTAGCACAAGTCGATGCATTAGCTACCCTTGCGGAACGTGCCTCGACGTTGAATTATGTGCAGCCCATATTTACTGATGAAAATTACTTACACATCAAGCAAGGCAGGCATCCTGTAATCGAGAATGTGCAAAACGAACCGTTTACTGCTAACGATGCAATATTAGATGAGCAACGAAAGTTATTACTCATCACTGGCCCAAACATGGGTGGCAAATCCACCTATATGCGCCAAATTGCACTCATTACCTGGCTAGCCTACAGCGGTAGTTTTGTACCCGCAAAAGAATTAAAAATTGGACCCATTGACGCCATTTTTACCCGCATTGGTGCATCAGACGATTTAAGTTCAGGTCGCTCGACTTTTATGGTCGAGATGACCGAAGCGGCCAATATACTAAATAATGCATCTAAACAAAGCTTAGTATTAATGGATGAAGTAGGCCGAGGCACCAGCACATATGATGGATTATCACTTGCATGGAGCTGTGCTGAACATCTTAGTGAAGTGAATCAATCTTATAGTTTATTTGCCACTCATTATTTTGAACTCACTCAGTTACCCGAGTTATTTGACAGCATTTACAATGTTCATATTGATGCAATTGAGCATAATGAAAAAATTATCTTTCTACATGCTGTAAAAGAGGGGCCGGCAAACCAAAGTTATGGACTGCAAGTCGCACAACTTGCAGGCATACCGAAATCTGTTATTGCCCATGCAAAACTAAAATTAAAACAATTGGAATCTGAAGCGATGCAAACAAAACCCACTGACCAACAGTCCCAACTTGGCTTAGCCTTAGAAGAAGAAATTTCACACCCAAGTGTTGAGTATTTGGAAAATGTAGAGCCAGATGAACTCACTCCAAAAGAAGCCTTAGAGATTTTATATAAACTAAAGTCACTTAGCTAAATATTACTTAACTATGGCTATAAGCAAAGGCTATATTTGAAATACCAAAATTTTTCGAAAAATACAAATTTGACTCTTATAAACTATATATTTCTGCTTTAATCTATTGATCTCACTATTTCCTACGTAGTGAAATCTCATCATAATGATTAAGCGCCTCTTCTGTTCGAGCATATCCAAATTCTATTAATTCTTCTGCACGATCAAAATCCAACCATCCGCAGAGGTTACGCGGAACCTCTACCATAATATCTGGGTAGTTCGCTGCTAGTTTGAAACGCGCTATAGAAGATTGCATGGTATCCATTGACTGCGTCATTAAATTGATAATACCTGTATCTTGTTTGTTATCTTTAACCTCACCTTTTGGCATCATCCCATCTACTAACTTTTCAATACCGAGTTGATATTTATTTTTGGGTTGGGTTTCCTCAATGTCAATATTGGCTTGTTCTCCAGATTCAAAGATTTCCGGCGGGCCATTTAGCGCGACGGCTATAGTGAGTTCAGTATCATTATTTAATGTAGGAGCAATAGGTACAGGATTAATGATACCTCCATCTGCTAATAACCGATCTGAATATTCAACAGGTGAAAAAATCATCGGCACCGCTATGGATGCACGTATAGCTTGAAAAAGTGAGCCTTCTGCAAGCCAAACTTCTTTTTGATCAGCGATATCGGTTGCAACCGCTGTAAAGCCTATCGGTAAATCTTCTATGGTTCGGTCTTTTATGATTTCCTTAAGAACTTCAATAATTCTTTCGCCTTTGAATATAGATTTTCTGGAAAATGAAATATCTAATAGACGAAGAATATTTCTTCTTTTTAAAGCTTTAACCCATTCAACATAGACATCAAGTTCACCTGCTGCATAAATACCACCTACTAATGCGCCGATTGATGAACCCGATATATATTTAATGTCGTAGTCATGATCAGTAAGACAAGCTATTACACCGATATGTGTCAACCCTCTTGCTGCACCACTGCCTAACACTAAAGAGACTGAAGTTTTTTTACTCATACTCTAGTTGATAAATAATCTGACAGTATAATCTTACATATAGTGATTATATTTTAAAATCAGACACATTATTGAAAATAATAATCCTTAGTCTGGTTTATTCAACAACTCTCTTAAGCCTTCTTCTAGACTATGCTTAGTGCTTACCTGTAACGAATGTTGAAGTGTATCTACCATGGCTGCTGAATGCTTAATATCCCCTTCTCGTTCAGGCCCGAATGTTTTATCGCATGTATGTCCAGCAATTTTTTCCAACACTTCAATTAATTCTAGCAAAGTAACCGTAGAACCCGTTGCCACATTTACAGCGCCTTGATAATCACACCCTAAGGCAGCAACATTTGCACGGGCCACGTCATTTACAAAAATAAAATCTCGTGTTTGTGAACCATCGCCATTAATGGTTAATGATTGGTTCGCTAGCACTGCATCTGCAAACAATGCAATTACACCCGCGTAAGGAGATTTTGGATCTTGTCTTGGCCCAAACACATTAAAAAAGCGCATACCACATGAAGAAACATGGTAAAGGTCTTTAAACAATTTTACATATAGCTCATTAATTTGTTTTTCTAAGCCATAAGGTGATTCAGGCCCTAATGGTTCGTCCTCACTTAAAGGCAACGTTTTAGGGTTTCCATAAGTCGCTGCAGAGGATGCATACACGAACCTTTTGGCATTATTCTTTTTAATGGCATTAAGCACATTAACAAAACCAATAATATTATGTGTCGCTGAGTCAACTGGATCTTCAAGAGATTTAACAACTGAAACTTGGGCTGCTAGATGTAAACAATGGGTAACGCCATCTGCGGCGACTGCAACCGCGGAGGTATCTCGAATATCCCCTTCTATAATCTCCAGAAGTGGATGTGCATCAGGCAAGTTCTCAGGATTACCAGATGAAAAGTTATCCAGTACAACCACGCGCTGTTCTAATGCAAGCAAATGATCTACGGTGTGTGAACCGATAAAGCCAGCTCCACCCGTAACAAGGTATTTATTCATATCGTATTACTATCTTTATTGTCTTATGTTTAACCAATTTAGGCCTATTTGGATATACCCGATAATTATAACGTCTTATATAAATAGAAAATGCGATCTAATGGTGATCTTGTCCGAATTTAAGTTTATTTCAGCTCTTATTTTCTTCTTCGACACTATTCCTTACAATTACACTCTAACGTTAATCTGAACATTAATAAGCAGCACATATGACATTTCTAGTTACTGAATCCTGCATCAAATGCAAATACACCGATTGTGTAGAAGTCTGTCCGGTAGATTGCTTTCATGAAGGCCCCAATATGTTAGTCATTGACCCTGAAGAGTGCATAGATTGTGCAATGTGTGAAACGGAATGCCCGGTTGAGGCTATCATTAGTGAAGATGATTTATCAGAAGATCAACAAGAATTCCTCGAAATAAATGTAAAATACTCTGCCAAGTGGCCAGTCATCACTAGCATGAAGCCTGCACCTGAAGATGCTAAAGATTGGGAAGATGTGGCAGATAAACGTAAGCTGATAGAAGAGTAAGCCATACAAATAACAAGATACTAAATAAGTATAAAGTTAATATCACCAACGATATCAATCATAAAAACAATAATTATGATTATTCAGAAGGACTAAAAGCAAAACAATTTGCACGCACTCAATAACATTCACCTCGTTCATTACAGTCAAGACTTATTGAGTATTGTCAGCAAAGAAATTGCTGCACAAACTTCCACTTTACTACCTGACCTTAGCAAGGTGGTTGTTTTACTACCCAGCCTACAATCGCAATCTGTACTACGAGAAAAAATACTAAAAGAAGTGTCACAGTTAGGGCACCAAGTCATATTTCCACCCACAATTACTACCCTACACCATTGGGTGATCAGCCAACATCACATTAACAAACCCATATTGTCACAATATGCACGAGAACTCATTTTAGTAGATGCGGTGAAGCAACAGCCTGATTTATTTGCAAGCGCTAATCCTTGGGGCATTGCAAATGAATTACTATCATTATTCGATGCCATGCTTTTAAACGATATCAAACCAATAGAATTTGGCAATTATTACCAAGCTGAACACCAAGATCTATCTCATGCATTATTACATGAATCTGACTTAGTAAAATTATTATGGGAAGCATGGTTATCACAAATTAGTGATGAAGCTTTCATTGATCCTATTCAAAATTATTCCAACGCATTAGAAAGCGTTAACATCAGCAATAACGAAATCGTATACTGTATCGGCTTAGATCAGCTCAGCACACTTGAATGTAAATTTTTAAACAAAGTTGTACAGCAATCAAAGCTAAATTTTTATGCTTATTCAAGCAATAATGAAACCTTAAGTCGCTGTAGTACATGGTTAAATAAATACATAAGTAATACTACTCAACTCTGCTTCCAAGAAAACAACCTTGCCACCTCACGTTCAAATTTTTATGACAGCGTTTTTATAAGTAACGAACTCAACATCAAACAAAGAGCAGAATCTTTTTCTGCAGAGAACTCAGACCCCTTGCAGGGACATTTAAGCTTATACAAAACAAATGGTTTTGAACAACACACACATGCTATTGATATTCAAATTCGTATCTGGCTTCATGAAAATAAAAATAACATAGGTGTCGTAACAACAGATCGAAAACTAATACGTAGACTTCGCGCTGTTCTTGAGCATGCAAACGTCTCAGTTAACGATACTGCAGGTTGGGCATTGGCCACAACCAGTGCAGCAGTTGTGATTGAATGGTGGCTGCAGCTTGTCGAAGAAAACTATCCTGCCAAGCAGTTGTTAGCTATTGCTAATTCACCTTTTTTTCCAAAAGCAGATCATGACTTACACACACGTGCGATCAATGTTCTAGAAAAAGAGATCATTCTGCAATTAAACTTACACAGCGGAATACATCGTTACCGTAGTGGGATAGAAAAAATCCAGGCAAGATCCAAGTCAATTGAACTCTCTGTTTTTGAATATTTAACAGGTTTTTTAGATCAAATTGAAGCCAGCGTACAATTACTTTCTAAGCTGTATAGCAAAAAATCATATCCGTTACATATCTTCATCAATCAGTTATTGAGCAGTCTAAAGCCTATAGGGTTTTACACCACCTTACATAACGATGACGCAGGCAAACAGATCATTGACTTATTTGAAGATCAAATGATGCACTTCAAATTAATTGATAACAAAATAACCTGGTCTGAATCCAGACGTTTCATGTCAAGAATTTTTGATCAACAAAACTACAAGCCACCCACCTCTCAATCTGCAAATATAAATAAGGTAACATTTTGTAGCTTAGAACAAAGCCGTCTGCAAACCTTTGATGCATTAATCATCGCATCCATGGAGAAAAATAATTTTCCAGGCAAGACAAATAATTATGTCTTTTTCAATGAACAGGTTAGAACAGAATTAAAAATCCCTACCTGGCGTGATGACCATGCTCGGCACCTCCATCAATTTCGCAGCTTACTAGATTGCTCTGAACACATATTAATTACGGTTCAAACTGAAAACAATGGCGAAAAAACCACTCAATCTCCTTGGCTAGAAGCTATCGAAACTTTTTATTTTTTGGCGTTTAAGCGAACTTTAGTTAATTCAGACTTAGAGTATTTGCTTGCCCAAGATTCGAGCCAGATAACTCGAGTCTCTGAGATCCCTTTCCCAGCTCAATCTACACAACCCAACCCAATATTAATACCGGAACTTAAACCTGAAAATATATCAATTTCTCAATACCAAAGTTTAATCAATTGTCCATACCAGTATTTTGCCTTAAGTTGCTTGAAGCTAAGTCAAACAAATGAATTAGAGGAAGATTTAGGCAAAGCAGATTTTGGCAGCTTAGTTCATCTCAGTATCCATGCATTCTTTAGCAATCTTGATTATTTGCCCGGTCCTTTTGTGGATAAGGTAACCACACATAATCGCGATGATGCTGAAGATATGCTCTGCCTAATTAGCAAACAAGCTTTTTCACAGTCTACCGATGCGCAATCTAACGAAGGCTTCAACAATGAATTATGGTTGCAACGCTGGCTAAATTTAATTCCCAAATTTATTGATTGGGAAATAAAGCGTCAAGCTCGCTATACACCGCAAAGTCACGAAGCAGAAAAGAAACTCAGCATCAATAACTCATCACAAGTTTACGGCAGGCTAGATCGAGTAGATAAATCAGAAAATGGCTTTTCAATAGTAGATTATAAAACAGGTGTTACCCCCACCAAAAAAAGCATAATGGCAGGTGAACAAGTACAACTGCCCATGTATGCATTATTAAATGAAAGCAATACAAGTGAAAAAACATCCCAAGTTGAATTTGTGGCTATTGGTGATAACAATACCGTGAGAAGCAATGCCGTAATTAAAAACGAAGAGCTTGAGCAGCTAAAAATTGATCATACAGAACGTTTACAGTCATTCTTTCAACAATTAAATCAAGATGCACCACTCACTGCGCTAGCCAACCATGACACCTGTAAAAGATGCACTGCATCCGGTGTCTGTAGAAATAGCTTTTGGGCACAATAAATGCTTTACACATTGATAAACATGAATATGAGAACAAACTTCTTTATTTTTTTAACACTTGTCTTAGTATTAATATCTTGCAGTGATTCATCGAGTAATTTAAATCTATTAAGTGGCGATGATACGATTCTTGCATTTGGTGATAGCTTAACGTACGGAACAGGCGCCAAGCAGGGTGAAGACTACCCTACACTTCTATCTAAGTTAACTAATCTTAGCGTGATCAACGCGGGGGTTCCTGGCGAAATTAGCAGCAAAGGTTTAGCACGTTTACCGGAGCTACTTGACAAATATAATCCAAAGCTGCTGATTCTCATACATGGCGGAAATGACATATTGAAAAAGCTTCCAAGAACTGAACAAAAAAGTAACTTGATAGAGATGATAGCTTTAGCGAAAGAAAAAAATATAGAAATTGCAATGCTGGGTGTACCTGAACCAGGTATTTTTTTAAAAAGTGCTGAGATATATGAACAAATAGCCATCGAAACTAATGTGCCTATTGAATTGTCATTACTACCAGACATTCTAGGAGATAATTCTTTAAAGTCGGATATTGCACACCCCAATCAGAAGGGTTACCAAAAAATGGCTGATGGAATCTTCAAGTTTCTTAAGGACAACGGCGCACTATAACTTAAGTAGCAGTTGCAAGAATTAATTTTACGATCAAAATCATGCCGACTATAAATAAAATAGTAAGTATCAAACCAACAATGATGAATTGTGCAGGACTACCTTGCTGAAAATCACGCTCACGATTTTTATTACTCTGCACGCCAAAAAAACTTGCAAGAACACTTTTTACAACTTCAAGTAAGGATGGTTTCTGATCTCCCATATACTACTTTTTTACGATGACCTAATATAATCAAGTGCCCTATTCAAGACGATTCGTAAAACGAATGATATATACCATTTGTGATTACTCTACACAGCCACTTAGCTCAATTTGAACATTATCTAAATACACCTCATCAGTGTTGCCCATAGTTGATGAAGTTACAAAGCGAAGCCGAGTGTTTGTTGATAAAAACATACTGATATCTCGACTATAATTTAGATAACTTGAATCATCTGCTGGTCCTTCAATTTTATCTATTTCATCCCAAGAACTTCCATTATTGGTTGATAATTCAATACTCACATAATCATTTGAATTATCTAGTGAAGACCGACTATATAAAAAACTTAAGGTAGCCGTTGTATACCCAGACAAATCTGTTGCTCGCTCAACGCCTTCCCCGCCACCATCATTGTCTCGAATCCGCAATACATAATCACGCCCCAAATCACTTCGCACCTGCTCATCACCCGAACCAGCTCCATTACTTTCGTTAATCTCTATCCAGTCTGACGACCAATTTAGCGAGCCATCATTACCTGCATAACTTTCGTCAGTATTGAACTCATCTAAATAATTTCCTGTGCATGACTC
>CAZVPJ010000005.1:0-25446 GCA_964629035.1 uncultured Thiotrichales bacterium
TTGATTTCTAATGATTGCTTGAGCGAGCGAGCGAGGGCATTTGCACCTAACTTTTGATAATAAGAAAGGTGTTGCATATAAAATGGTAATTTTTGAACGACTGGAGCATCATCATTTAAACTTTGCATAAATTCATGTTCGAGCTTTTTTACAGCGCTCACAAGTAATTCATGTTTTTGCCAATCGTTTGAGAGAACCAGCCCCCAACTCATATCCTTATTTAATTCACATTCCGAAAAAAATAGCCCAGAGTCTTGTGATTCCCAGGCATGTGGCTCAATCAAACTTAATCTCCATTCCCGATCTTTTAGATATAAATAATACGATTTTCCAATAACTGGCTTGAATCCATATTTTGCACCCAACACGAGAGTTGACGTAAAGTAGTCCGCTAACCATTGATGACTATTCTTTGATTGAACATTCACAGGTGTTACGGCCCGAAGGTCGTCAACGATACCTACAATACCCTTGCCTTGAGGGTTACTAATTTTCTGAACCGGAAGTGTCATGTCTAATACTCTACCAATTTTTAAGACATGGTTTTAAATGCTTGGTCTGTTTTTAATGCATGTATACACTTTTCAATCGTGTTTGCACTATACGTTCCCGACTCATACAGTGAGTTACATAAATTTGCCGCATAAATAGGATATGAGGATTTTTCCTTAAAAAGCGCTAAAGCTGACCCTCCCCCTGCTGCGATATCTTGTATAACCAGAGGGCTTAACATCCCTGCAGACTCCAATACTGGACATTGAACAATATTATGAATAGCGGTGAGTAGTTTTGGCCCAATAAATTGGGGTGGCACTCCGCCGTGATTATTTAGCACCAGACGTTCAGCTGAATCAATATAAAATTCTAAAAATGGATTCTTCTTTTTAAACATTAAAAAAGCGTTATGCACTTTGATATAAGCTGTTATTTTATTTCCCTTATCTGAATTTTGTATCCAAACTTCCCGGCCTATAGCATAAGATTCTTCTGGAAGATGAAATTTTTCAGGTTGAAAAACAAGAAAATCTGCATCACACCAAATAACACATTCGTAACCATCATTCAGGAAATTTTTAAGCGCGATTAAACGTGCTAAATCAGTTGCTACTACTCGCTGAGTTTTAGTCTTCTGCAATACCTGATTAGATACAAGGTCAAATAATTCATCGCCAATAAATTTATACTCATATTGATTCATTGCGGCCCAATGTTTGACTGAATCTATGCAATCATGCACCCATTTTACTGGCACAGGTTGCCGATGTGACTGGAGCACAAGTGTTTTTAACATAGCTTCTAGAGACTAATGATTACTTTTAATCCAGGCAGATTATCTTGTAGCGATATAGTTGCTTTATGCAATTTCAATACAGCATTCACCAAACTTAAACCCAAACCAGAACCTTCGATATGATTTTGTTCTTGATCTCTATAGAAGCGATCGAATGCCTTGTCGACCGAAGCATGAGGGATGCCTGGCCCGTTATCTTGAACAACAATAGTGATTGAGTGATGAGATTCTTCGAGTGAAATTTCTATTAAACCACTTTGCTGAGTAAATTTAATTGCATTGTCGAGTAGATTAGCAATTACTTGAAAAAATAAATCACGGTCACCAACATAGTTGATAGCTTTACTTGTCACAACAATATTTTGTTTCTTTTCTTCCGCCAATGGCGAATATAAATCAACAGCATCTTGTATCACTTTTTCTAGATCAAAATTTTCAAACTTACTACTCTGTCGACCTGACTCTAAACTAGACAAACTCAGTAGTGAGTTAAACGTCTTTAATAAATTATCTACATCTTTAACTAAAGGTGTTTTGCTACTCTCATTCGCATGATTAAAGCCATCATCTTTCAAGGATGCTTGCTCAAGCTTATTCCTCAACCTGGCTAACGGAGTGCGTAAATCGTGTGCTACCGTATCAGTGATGTGTTGAACACCTTGCATTAAGTTTTCTATTTTATCGAGCATTTCATTTAAAACATTGCCCAGAAAACTTAAGTCATCCCATCGTGAATCTATATCGATGCGTTTTGTTAAATCACCTGTTGATATAATTTCTTGCGCGGTATCTGCAATTCGGTTAATGCGTGAAACAACAAAAACACTAATTAAGTAGCCTATTACACCCATTATTAACAATGAAGCAATACTGATAACACTAAGCAATACAAATGGCTTGCCTAATTCCGTAGTACTTTGTTGAACAAACAGGTAGATGGATATACAAAGAGACATTACAGCGATGGTTAACAACACTGCAAACAATGTTGCAACCTTGAAACTAGAGCTGTTTTTATAATTTCTTGTTTTTTTATATCTAGTTTTATTGTAACTAGTTTTATAGGATTTAGGCGTCATCTATAATGTAGCCTGATCCACGCATCGTTTTGATAAGTTGATTGTCTGTATTTTTATCTATTTTTTGACGTAGACGACTGATATGCACATCAATTACATTTGTCTGCGGATCAAAATGGTAATCCCACACGTACTCTAACAACATGGTACGCGTTACAATTTGTCCTTTATGTCTTAGCAGGTACTCTAGCAACCTGAATTCAGTCGCTTGAAGCGAAATCTCTTCACCATTGCACTTAACCTTTCGTGTCAATAAATCTAACTCAACATCTTGAGCCGATAAACATGTTTCAACATCATGTGACTTTCTATTTCTTCTATTAAGAGCTTCAATTCTTGCGAGTAACTCCGAAAATGCAAAAGGTTTTACCAAATAATCATCACCCCCTGCTTGCAATCCTTTTACTCGGTCATCCACCTCACCTAGTGCACTAAAAACCAGTATGGGCGTTAAATTTCCCGCACCTCTTAAGGTTCTAATAATCGTTAGTCCATCAACTCCCGGGAGTGTTCTATCTACTAACAAAACATCATATTGCTCAGTAGTACTCAAGAACAGACCATTATTGCCGTCTGTTGCAGTATCTACAACATGGCCCATCTCGCTTAAGCCCTTGCTAACATATTCAAGCAATTCTTGGTCATCTTCTATACAAAGGATACGCATAATTACCAATATAATACTGGCTATGTAGAATTTTCCAAACCATTGGAAAATTACAAAAGTTTAATAATGGCTTAAGGTCCAATTTAATAGTAAGCATTCATAATTAAGAACTTACAAACTATTTAAGACATTTTCCATGCATCTTAAAATTACCCGATATTCATTACTTTTTTTATTGTTATTAGCAGCCTCGGCGTCAACGGCTAATAATCACAACATACTTAGCCCCTTACCCAGCGAATTAAAAGAAAAATGGGATGATTTTTCGCTAGTGGGTCAAACCACATTCCGCCGCTTTGGCTTTCATATTTATGATTGCTCTCTATGGACCACCGGCGACAAGCCCATTCACTCCAATACTAATGAAATGTTAATCAAGGACGCTTATGCACTAAGTATCACTTACACTAAAAAAGTTAGCCTACAACAATTATTGTCCAGTACAAAAAAAGAATGGCAAAGACTAGGTTTCTCAGATAACTACCCTATAGCAGTATGGTTAACCATGTTGAAAAATATCTGGCCAAGTGTTGAAAAAGGAGACCAACTCATTGCAGTAGTAACTGCCGAAGGTAAAACCAAGTTTTATAATAGTAGCAGCTCTCTAGGAACCATTGATGATAAAAATTTCGGCCCTGCATTTCTATCAATATGGTTAGGTAATGAAGCTCGCTACCAGAATAAACGCAAGGAGTTGTTAGGTGAATAAATTTATTAGCATTAAAAACTCTATCGTTTTTATAGTATTAACATTGTTGCTAGGATGTAGCACGGCTACTATAGATTATAAAGGCACCAAACCCGAGTTTGATCTAAAAGAATATTTTACAGGCGAACTGAAAGGTTGGGGATTAATTAAAAACTACAAAGGAAAAGTTACCAAGCGCTTCTCTGTTGATATGACGGGCACTTGGGATGACAACGAAGGTGTCTTGTATGAATTATTTACATACCAGGATGGCACCACACAAGAACGGACCTGGTATTTAACCAAAAAAGAAAACAATATAAATATTGGCACTGCCAGTGATGTGGTCGGCGAAGCATCTGGTGAACAACATGGTTTTGCTTTTAACTGGAATTACGATTTGTTGTTTGAATCTGAGGGCAGCGAAATTCAAGTACATTTAAAGGATTGGTTATACCAAATCGATGATAGTGCTCTGATTAGTGAAGCGAAGATCAAAAAGTTTGGAATTAATGTGGGTGAAGTCATTGTATTCATTCTCAAGCAGGACGCATGAAATGAGTTTGACAAAAATTGAAAAATTTATAAATGATATAAATTCTATTGACAATGAAAACGCTAAAAATGTTTTATCAGAAATCTATACTGATGATGTTGTATTTATTGATCCCGTTAAATCTATATCTGGCCTGAATGAATTAACACAATATTTTGAAGACTTATATCAAAGTGTAGCTTCTTGCCATTTCACTTTAACAAGTCATCTAGCTGATAGTCATCGCTATACATTAGAATGGATTATGCATCTTCAGCATAAAAAAATATCAAAAAATCAGATTATTGAGGTTAATGGAGCATCCTTTATTGAGTTTAAGGACGAGAAAGTATGCTATCACCGAGATTATTATGACCTTGGTGCCTTGGTTTATGAACATATCCCTATTCTTGGCTCAGTGATAAAAAAAGTTCGACATGCAATCTAATAAAGTACGCGAACATTTTGAAAACAAAGTGATCTGGGTCACCGGAGCCTCATCAGGCATTGGTCGAGCTTTAGTGATTGCACTTTCTAACATAAATTGCAAAATTTATATTACCTCGCGCTCTGATGAACAACTGCAAAACACCATAAGTCAAAGCAATATCACAAACAAAGAAAATATCACAATGATAGCAGGCGACTTGACCTCTAAAGAGGTCAACGATGATATTCTCCAAAAAATTAAAAAGTCTGCAGGGCAGCTAGATATTGCTATCTTAAATGCGGGCTCATGTGAATATGTTGATATCAATAATTTTGACAGCGCATTATTTAAGCGACAAATTGATACTAATTTTATGAGCATGGTTTTTGGTATTGAAGCGGTTTTACCGTTATTAAAAGAATCTACCGATGCTCAACTTATTGGAATGAGTAGTACTGCTGCCTATATGGGTCTACCCAGGGCTGAAGCGTATGGTGCCACCAAAGCCGCCATTAGAAATATGTTTGCAGCCTTACGCGTTAGCCTTCAACCTCAACACATTAGCAGCTCTGTTATATGCCCAGGATTTGTTGAAACGGAACTCACCGCGAAAAATGATTTTGAGATGCCTGCAATGATCACTGCATCCGAGTCAGCTGATTATATTCTTAAGGGTATCGCTAATTATCAACAGGAAATCCATTTTCCAAAACGATTTAGCATGACACTTAAATTCATCGCATCCTTACCCAATCCCATTGTTAGTTTCCTTGTTAGTAAAATGGTCAAGAAGACATGAAGATTGCGATTATAGGCTCTGGTGTTGCAGGTTTAACCGCTGCTCATTTACTGCATAAAGAAAATGACATTACTGTTTATGAGTCAAATAACTATATAGGAGGCCATGTAAATACTATTGACCTTCCTGCAGAGGCTACTGACGATGCACCTGTATCAATTGACACAGGCTTTATTGTCTTCAACGATTGGACCTATCCTAATTTTGAAAATTTAATTAGTGACCTGGATATTGAAACTCAGGATTCTGAAATGAGTTTTTCTGCAAAATGTGATGTTACAGGCTTTGAATGGTCTGGCAACAATTTACAAAGTCTAATTTTTAATCGAGATAACTGGAAACAACTAAAACCTTATTTAATATTTTACGATATCGTTAGATTTAAAAGAATTTCAATGGAGTTTCTGAATAATACATACTTAAATGACTCAACGAATGAACCTACCTTAGGAAACTTTCTAGAATCTAATAAATTCAGCTCTGCATTTATAAAATATTATATTTTACCAATGGGAGCTGCCATTTGGTCATCCACTCTAGAAAAAATTAATGAATACCCCGCAAGGAGTTTTTTAACTTTCTTTAAGAACCATGGACTACTTAACTTAAATGTAAGACCACAATGGAAAACAATTGTGGGTGGCTCTAAACAATATGTCTCTGAGCTCATAAAACCATTTCGAAATAAAATATTTACCAACACTACAATTCTTAAGGTTAAACGAACAGCTGATTATATTGAAGTAATACCTCAAGGGCGTCATGCAGAACATTTTGATCATATATTCTTTGCTTGTCATAGCGACCAAGCACTTAATTTAACCGAAAATTCCAGCATCGAAGAGAAAAATATCTTGGGAGACATACAATACCAAGAGAATATTGCTGTGTTACATACAGATAATATGAGTATGCCGAAAAGAAAAAATGCCTGGTCTTCCTGGAATTATTTGGTTCCTGAAAAAGAAACGGGTTGTGCAAATGTTACGTATTATATGAACCGCTTACAAAATCTGGATTGTGAAAAAGATTATTTTGTAACTTTGAATCCCCATAAAGAAATATGCCCTTCAAAAATACTTAAGGTTATAGATTACATGCACCCGGTTTTTGATCAACCTGCGATTGATGCGCAAAAACAATTTAGTACAATTAATGGATATAATAATACTTGGTATTGTGGCGCCTATTGGCGCAATGGTTTCCATGAAGATGGAGTATGGAGCGCAATCCGCGCTGTAGAGGAATTTAACAAATCTATAAACAATGAACAGCTGTATTTACAAAGGGCGAGTTAGGCACCAACGCTATGCGCCTCGCCTGCATGAATTTACATACTCATTATTCATGATGTATGTTGATTTGGATGAACTACCTACGCTATTTAATAAGCATTTTTTGTGGGCGGTTAATAAACCAAATTTAGCGTCATTCCATCGCAAAGACCATCATGGTGATGAAGGTAGTCTTAAGGACTCAATTCGCTCCCTAGTATTTGAACAAACAGGTGAAAAAACAGAAGGACCCATTCGCTTACTAACTCACTTCAGGTATTTTGGTTATGTCTTCAATCCTTTAAGTATGTATTTTTGCTATGACATATCAGGTAAACACGTTACCCACGTAGTAGCTGAAGTTATGAATACGCCATGGAAAGAACAACATTGCTATGTACTTAAAAATAATCAGCGTGAAAATGTTATTTCTGCCAAACATCAAAAAGAGTTTCATGTCTCACCTTTTATGAGCATGGATATGAAATATCATTGGAACATTCATAGTCCTGCTGAACAAATGAATTTAAGTATTGAGAACTGGGCTCAAGAAGAAAAAGTTTTTGATGCCTCCATCTATTTACAAAAAATTGAGATTAACTCAAGAACTTTAAGAAACGTTTTATTTAATTTCCCTCTAATGACATTAAAAGTTACTGCGATGATTCATTTTGAGGCCATAAAACTTTGGATGAAAGGAATCCGATATGTTCCCCACCCTAAGAATTAATAGGTTTTACTATGTCAATAATCCCTAAATATAAAAATTCACAATCAATAAGTAACGAGCTTAAATGGAGCGAACAAGCCCTGTGTACTGCATTATTTAAAAAATTAGACCAAATTCAATATGGCTATCTGCAAGTACATATCAACGATATGGTGTATAGCTTTGGTGAAAAAGATACTCAAAATCAGTTACAAACCATCATAAGAGTTCATGATGCACGTGTTTTTAAAGCCATTTTATTTGGTGGCGAACCTGCTGCGGGTAACACCTATGTAAAAGGCTGGTGGTCTTCAGATAATGTAATCAATGTTATTCGAATATTTATACTAAATAGAGACGTTTTGTTCAATTTTGACTCCGGTCTAGCCTCACTTGCCAAACATGTCTATGGGGTTGCACATTTTACAAACAAGAATAGCGAACAAGGGTCAAAGCGTAATATTCATGCGCACTATGATATAGGTAATGATTTATACAGATTATTCTTGGATGAAAGCATGATGTATTCTTCAGCTTGTTTTACTCCACAACATACATCATTAGAAGATGCATCAGAATATAAACTTAAGGTTATCTGTGAAAAGTTAAAACTATGTGCAGATGATCACGTGCTTGAGATAGGAAGTGGTTGGGGTGGCTTTGCTATTTATGCAGCCCAGCATTATGGTTGCCACATTACTACTACCACCATTTCTGATGAACAATATTCTTATTTGCAAGAAAAAGTGTCAGCACAAAATTTAACTGAAAAAATTACTGTACTCAATCAAGACTATCGTAACCTTGAAGGACAATATGACAAATTAGTATCTATTGAAATGATTGAGTCGGTAGGACATCAATATTTAAATCAATACTTTTCAACCTGCAGTAAATTGTTAAAACCTAGCGGGGCTATGTTAATACAAGCGATTACCATTTCTGACTACCTGTATGATAATTACATACACTCCATGGATTTTATTCGAAAATATGTTTTCCCAGGTGGCAGTCTGCCCAGTATGGCAAAGATGCTTGAATCTATTGCCAAAAGCACTGATTTAACTTTATTCCATAGTGAAAGCTATGCTGAGAGCTATGGAAAAACCCTAGCTATCTGGTATGAAAGATTTATTAACAATAGAGAAAAAGTAATTGAGCTCGGGTATGGCAACTCATTTGTTCGCTTATGGGAATATTATCTAAAATATTGCCAAGCTGGATTTGAAGAAAGAGTTATTGATGTTCAGCAGATAGTATTAAAAAAACCAGCTAATCGCTTTTCTTAAAATATATTAATACACCTTACTTGTATTGGTTCAGCCTGATATATCCAAGAAAGTTTAATTAAAAATGCCAATGAAAAATAATATAGCATTTTTAATCTTCAATATATTGGGCTTACAAATTACTTGGGCTGGATGTGCATATGGTGCAACGCATGGGATACCGTTACTGGGTGTCTACATTGGGCTAACTTATATAGTCTTGCATTTTATATTTATTAATTTGCGCCTTCGTGACTTTATCATCATGCTCATAATAGGTGCACTCGGTATAATTACAGATAGCGCCTTCACATTACTACGTGTTATTTCATTTCCTACTTATGAGAATAATCTTACACCTATACCATTTTGGCTAATTAGCTTGTGGTTAGTATTTGCATTAACTGTCCCGCATAGTTTGTATTGGCTTAGAAATAATTTGCTCATAGCCAGCGTGGCTGGAGCCATTGGTGGTAGCTTTAGTTATTTTATTGGTCATACACTTGGCGCAATACAATTAGCAGAGCCATTAAGTATGAGCATGGTTATATATTTCATTGCTTGGGGGGTAATTTTTCCTTGCGCATTAAAAATTGTTGCATACTTTACTCCAGACAATATTAATATTACTTCTGCAACTACTTAATCAATATCACTATTTTTCAAAAGCGATCAAGTTGATAACATAACTGAATTGATATTGGTTTTGCTCAACCCAACAGGTCGGCATTAACAATATTTTCTGCAAAACCTTGATATGCACTCTCGAACTGTTTTGCCATAGAGTCTGGGAATGCATGGAATTCACCCTTACTAAGTGCTTCTAGAATACTATCCGCAACCAAACTTGCAGGCTCCGCTATTTCGCCAATACCTGCATCATTCGCCATATCGGTAGCAATAGGACCAGGGTGGACACTCACCACAATAGTACCTTGCTCTTTTAATAGATCTCTTAATGCTTGAGTAATCGAGTAGGCAGCTGCCTTTGAAGCACTATACGTTGCAAATGGCGCAAAACACTTCATCGATGCTAAAGAATTTAGCTGTATCAACGCACCACCACCATTCTTTTTTAATACAGGGGCAAATGCTTGAGCCATTCTTATCAACCCCGACACATTAATATTCATTTCATAAGCCATACTATCTAATGCACTAGACTCTAGAGGTGTCGATGTTTTGAGCACTCCAGCATTATTCACTACAACTTCGACATCGGTTGCATGTTGCGACGCTTGCAGAATCGTTTCGGGCTTTTCCAAATCCAGCAGTATAGCCTCAACACGCTTTCCGTATTGATTAGATAATGATTTAGCGGAATCTAAATCTCTAACCGCCAGATATATTTTTTTAGCACCCGCTTTTTCTAGAAATATCTCTACTATTGTCTTACCTATACCACGGTTTGCGCCGGTTACTAGTACAGTTTTATCTTTAATGTTATATGGAGTCACCATGCAATCCTCTTTATACGTTAATAAGCGTTATCTCAAAGCATCATTAGCTCTGGTATATAAACTCTAAATAGTTGACAGGTTTTGTACTGAGTGTATTACAAATAAATGTTACTTTTAACAACATTTACATACCGTTTCTGATATCAACAATTATAGGTAAAACTTATGAAGAATCATGAAAAAATTAATTATGTCGAGTTTCCTGCTAAAGATATAAATGCTACCAAGGCGTTTTTTGAGGAAGCGTTTGCATGGGAGTTCACGGACTACGGACCAGATTACACAGCATTTGATAGCCAAGGCCTGGATGGCGGCTTCTTCACATCTGACCTCAACAGTTCAACACGCAATGGTGGGGCATTAATTGTATTTTATAGCACTGCTTTGGAGAAAACCGAATCAAAAATTAAAAAAGCGGGAGGCACTATCATCCAAGAAGTATTTACTTTCCCTGGAGGAAGGCGTTTTCATTTTACAGACCCTAATGGTAATGAATATGCAGTTTGGTCGGACAGATAGGGCTCTAAATTTTATCCCCTTTGTCGTAAAAATACTGCAATCTAGGATTACTTATTCTGATGGAAACATTTAGCTCATTAGAATAGTAACTACTGATATTTATTTTTCTTAGGCATAGTAACGATGATTACGCCATGTTAATCCTAATACAAACTCTATTATTTTTAATCGGAATACTTTTCACTGGGTTCCTATTAATCGAAGGATGGTTAAGCCAAGCGGTTTGGGTGAAAGGTTGCAGCAAAGGGTTATTCGCCAATGCATTTGATATGGAGTCCTGGGCGATTAAAAAACATCGTGGTTCAGAACCACAGGAATACTGGGCTTTTATGGTATTTTATGCAGCAGCATTTTTATTTTTTCTATGCATGATCATTTTATAGCACCAGACAAAAACATACACCGTACAAAAAGCCTCGAATCTAGTACCGAATACAAACGATACAAGTCGAGGCTTTAATTATAGAAAACTACAAATACTTAGTCTTTGCAGCGTGTGTTATGCATTTACTTAAGTACCGACTATCCCACCATCTTTTCGTGTAATTACAATCGTTGAATCACGTGGCACCGTTACACCATCAAATGGTGCTGGAAAGTTTGTACGTGATGGATCACCATTACCGGGATGCTGCGTATTCACAAACATCGTTTTTCGATTAGGGGTTGTCGTAATTCCTGTTATCTCGTCACTCGTTACGCCTGTAAACAAGCGACGTAAATCACCAGTACTTAAATCAGCCACTAACATTTGGTTATTAAGCTCATCCATTTGTCCACCATCTGTTTGTATAAACAAACGTCCATCTGGATCTGCCCATAAACCATCCGGATCACTGAAAGTATCTTCAGTTCCATGTGTTGTTTCTGCAATCAAGTAGATATCCCACTTGAAGCGAGTGCCAGTATGTCTTCTGCTATCTTTCCAACGAATAATATGACCATCTGCATTTGGCGCTAGTGGATTTGCCGCATTAGCTTCCGTTCGCTGACTATTATTGGTCAATGTGCAATACACAACGCCATTAGGCCCTACTGTAGTCCATTCAGGTCGGTCCATTGGTGTTGCACCTACAATATCTGCAGCGATTCGTGCGTAAGTAAGCACTTCTGCTTGACTATTAAACCGTTGTGCAATATCTGGATTATCTATTGTCAGCTCTAGCCAATCACCACTACCATCATCGTTAAAGCGTGCCACATATAATTTGCCATGATCGAGAGGACTCTTACCTTCTCTACGCATCTTTCGCCAATTATCCTCAGATACAAACTTGTAGATATAATCAAAACGCTGATCATCACCCATGTAGCCTACAACTCGTCCACCTAAGCCAACGGTAAGCGCAATTCCTTCATGTTTTACTCTACCTAGCGCAGTGCGTTTAACCGGTTTTGATGTGCCATCTACCGGGTCAATTTCAACGACCCAACCAAATCTATTTTCTTCATTTTGGTAATCAGGATCAGATAAATCAAAACGCTTATCAAAGTTCTGCCAAGCATAGCCAAAACCACCTTCGGCAAATCCATATCGCTCTTGTTCTGGTGTAGGCACCCATGTGTTATTTTCGTTTGTTGCACCAAAATAACCATTGAAGTTTTCTTCACATGTAAGATACGTGCCCCATGGGGTGTATCCATTTGCACAATTATTAACTGTACCTAAAGGTACATTACCGTTTGGAGTGTTGAGTAATTCTGAACCGGCAACAGGACCGCTGAACTCAACAGGTGTATTTACATGAATACGTCGAGCAAAATCACTTTTAACTTGACGCCATTGACCTTGACGTTTTTTAAGTTCGACAACGGATACACCGTGAGCATGTTGCATTACGCGAACCTCTTCGAGACTCTCTGGCACGGCTTTACCTAGAACATGAGAGGTTCTACCAAACTCATGGTTTATACATAAAACACCGTTTCGATTACCGCGTCTGTAGGCAGACTTACCTGTATTCTTGCTCCAATCCAGATCATCGTCCCAATCTTGATCATCATTCCAACCACAACGTGGCTTACTTGAGTCTTTAACAGGGAAATAATGCATACCGTCGTGGCCGATTCCAATCTGCTTGGCCTGATCTGCAGCATTAGGTGGGTAGTTATATGCAGGGCCACCTGGCTCTAATGGTTCACCCCAGGGAATTAATACATCCCATTGATACTCAGCCGCAATACTTGGCCATGGACCATTTCCTTCAGCAACCGGAACAGGAGTAAAACCTACTTTAGCACCACGACGACTACCGGCAAATGCTGCTACTGAAGAGGTTGCGAAGAAAGCTGTGCTCGCAGCACCCAATCCGCCTTTTAACAAATTACGTCTAGATAGATTGGCCTGTAATACTTTAGCAAATGGTTTATTTTCAGATTGATTACAAACAACGTCATCGCTGAGATCTTGTTTCGTTACTTGAGACATACCGTTCTCCCTTCTGATATTAGATTCATTATTAGGGGACGATCTTAATTCTCAGTTGTTTAAAAATATTTACCATTCTGTTAACTATTATTTACTATCTTATTAACTTTATGTGACAAGCAAAAAAAATATGCCAATAAAGTATAATTAATATGCAACAAAAAATAACAGTACAGAAGGTTTTATCTATTTTTCTTGCGCCACGCCCAGGGCTTTATTCTTTGGCTTTCAGGCAACTTCCATATGCCCTTTTTATTCTGTTCTGCAGTTTTTTGATAACGAAATAATTTTTGTGAAACAGCGTATCGTTCATATACATAAGCAAAACCATTTTTCACTAGCTCGCCATTAACCCACAAATCATCTACATAGACATGTCCGACTACTCGACCATATTGATCTCGATCAAACTCTTCCACCACAACACTTTTTTCAGCCACATGACCTTCTAATGCATTGCGAGATTTTTTCCAGAAAGGCTGTCTATACTCAGGCGCATCTATTTCCGCCAAACGAACACGAATCACTTTTCCTTGTTGAAGGATATTTATAGAGTCACCATCTAGTACTTTTACTACCTTACCTTCATATGTTTCAGTGAAATGAAAATTATCACACGCATTCAAAAAAATCGTTATGACCAGGAAAAATACCAATAAAAACTTCATATATGTTTTCATATACTTGTTTGCACACTCATTGTAGGGAAATACTTTAGTGTGAATTTACTGAACGTTTGCTTTGCATTTTGCCTAGGTAGAATGATCCACACCCAATCACTAATATACTTAATGATATAAATAGTAGCTTGGTATATTTATGTGCATCACCGAGCCATTGTGTATGGCCTGAAGATTCCAAGAAGTATAAACACGCGCCAGACATGGCAACTACAAAGGCTAGTATGTAGCTCCATTCAGGAATGCATTTTTGATCTCCGAATATACAGAAAAATACCACGGGCGCTAAAAATAGTGAGGCGGTACCACTCACTGCCACTGCATCGAATAGATCCTGACTACCAAAAAATACGCATGCTAATCCTAACACCATAAATATCAACATTATTATGCGCCCGTTTTTAACACTCATATCAAATAACTTCATATCTACTGCAACTAATTTTGCAGAACTTGATAATGTGCTATCCAGGGTAGACATTGCTGAAATTACCAACGTGGTACTAAATAGCAACATCGGCCATTCACCTAGCAAACGCATTAAAACTGTATTCATAGAATCGCCCTCCAAAGCATGTGCGCCCGCCCACACGCCCAAAAAACCAAACGTCAAAATACATAGAATACTTATCCATGCGGCATGATAAAAACTTTTTCGAGTTGTCTCTCTGTTCGCTAAAAAACCACGATCCATCATGACAGGATCATGCAATGGGTAGCTCCAGATTTGTAATAACGCTACCAACATGAGAACTGGACCCGGTTGATCAAACTGAAACTCCTTGAATCCGAGATCTGAAATCGAAAATTGACCACCACTCAATACGATTACCAACAACATCAAAAGTACAAAAACAAAAATACACATCTGCAAGACGTCTGTTTTTAGTGAAGCATGCAAACCGCCCAACATGGAATAGAGCAATGTAACTGCAGAAAAAGTGATAATGGAAAATACATATGCATTAGAACCCGCCACACCAAATAACAACCCAATTACCAGCAGGTTAGCGAACACTTCACTAATTAAACGAATTACAATGACAACGTTATAACAAGCCACGCCGACTCGCCCAAAACGCACTTGCAAAAATTCTTGTACGCTTTCAAAGCCATGCTCAAAACGCAAGCGATCAATAATTTTACCGCCTGTCAAAAATGACAAGTAGTAAAGCGCATAAGCAAGCGTTCCCCACAAACCATAATAATATCCAAGAATTGCGGCATTCATTAATGAACGCGCAAATATCCAGGTGGTAACCTGAGAAAACGTTAGGGTAAGTAACCTAGGTGCATCACCTTGTGGTGATATTCCTGAGTAAAACGTGCGCACTGTTTTCGCTATTGGTGTCAAAACAATTGATATCGTAGCAATAACGCCTGCTATAGCGATCAAGGCATATTCCATTACTGTCGTTCACTCAAGTTATAGTAAGCACAATTAGAAGATGGTGCCTATATATGACAGTAATACCATGCATTTAATTACACGAATAGTTTAAAAGATTAGCGATGAAGTAAAAATTCAAATGGAAAAAAGCCTTTTGAATGCAATCAAGGTTGCGACGCAAACCTATCAAGCTAAAAATACTCTGTATTTAATGCAACAAGACTTGTTCTGTTTAAATAGTGAACAAGATCTTTGGGTCTTGCGCGCGCGTACGCAAAACATTTTAAGTTCAGTCATTTCTAGTTCGCGAATATTCCACAAATCATGAAAATATTTAACTTACATGCTTTACTTAATATTTTACATTAACTAAATATAAGCTAACGCTTTTTAACAAAAATTCCCATGAAAACAGTACACCTACTTTGCTTAATGTAATAAAATGTCAAAAGTTTGTCGAGTAAGTTAGCGTCTACAATAATTAGCTTGCAATGAATATAAGCAAATATAATTAAATTATCTAATACCAACTACCTAAAAATAATAATCCGCTTGAGAGAATAAAGATGACGTATTTGAATACCAATTTCATTTTTGCATTGGCCGCTACTTTTATATTTGGTCTTTTAGTGGGATGGTTTATGTGGGGTCACTTGAAAAAACAGTTAGTGTCACTTGAAAATGACTGGCGCAATCGTTTTAGTAGTTTGGATGATGATTATCAAACCATTGTTAGAGAATTCAACGAAGTTGAACTGGTACTTAAAGATCGCATAGAACATATCAATACTATTAATGAAGAGAGAAACGACTTAGCGATAAAATTAAATGCAGTAACTAATCTTAATAGCAATACCGGTAATGAAATTGAGGACTTAAAAAGTCAGTTAGATGAAAGCAATACGCGTAACCGTATACTATCTAAAGAACTGGATGATAAGAGTGCTGAACTAGAAACATTTACCAGTGCCCCTAATGAAATTAAAGAATTAAAAACACTATTAGGGCAAGCAACGCAACGCTATAACAATAATGGATTAGCATTAAAAAACAAAAGTGAAGAGCTTGTCTCCCTGCAAAGTCAGCTAGAAAGCGCGCATAAACTAACAAGCGCTCTAAAAAGTGAATTAGATGATGTACGCACAAAACTTTTAAACCGTGATAAAGATTATGAAAACCAATCTCTATCATTAACAAACCTGCAAGATGAATTAAATGATAAGCAATCTATGCTAGACGAGGCACAAAAAAGTCTCGAGTCACATACTAGTCATGACGCCAAATATGATATGCAGTTGCATGAAAAAGATGAAAAGATTCTCATGCTGGAAAATCAACTTAAACAGGTGACACAGCAATTCAAGGATACTCAAGTCCAATTAGCCGATACCAAAAAGCTTATCCCAGCATTAGATGACGAAATCAACTCACTACACGAACGAATCCCGTCATTAGAAGGTTCTCTTAAGCAGCGTGATTCAAGTATTGCGGCACTTGAAAATGAGGTGAACCGACTAGCTAATGAATTCCCACCATTGCACGATGAAATAGAAATCCATAAAAAACAAGTTGATGAATCTAAGCAAGAAATACAAGCTTTGCAGCAAAAAATTCCTGCTCTAAATAGCACTATAGCTGCACGCGATGCGCATATTCGTGAATTAGAAGTATTTATGAAAGAAGCTCAGCAAGCCATATTAAAACCAAGCAATGGAACAGGCATTAAAAATGGCAATGGCAATGGCAATGGCAATGGCAATGGCAATGGCAATGGCAATGGCAATGGCAATCATAAAATCACCAAAGAAAATGTTCCAACCAAAGCAAACGTAATCAACATCAATGGGACCTCTACATCCAATGCAGATCAAGCGTCTCATAGCAATGGATCATCAAAAACAAATACTGCTACAAAGATCAATGGTAAAACCAAAACCAATACTTCCGCTAAACCTATGCCTACAAATAATAAAGCGGCCGTTACAGCTACTAAACCAAAAATCAAACCGTATGGTTTAAAGAAACCAATTCGCAAACCTGATGACCTAAAGCTAATAACCGGTATTGGTGAAACACTGGAAAAAACATTACATAAGTGTGGCATCTTTTATTTTGAACAGATCGCAAGCTTTAACCTGAAAGATGTACATACAGTCGATCAATTACTAAATTTTAGAGGTCGTATTGATCGAGACGACTGGATCAAACAAGCGCGCGCACTAATGCGTGAGATTAAAAATAGTGATAAGAACAAGAAAAAAGTAGCTTCTAAAAAATCTACACAAAGACGCGCTCCTAAACGTAAGGCAAAAATTAAACCACTCGGCATGAAAAGACCTAGCGGTCAGCTTGATGATCTACAGCTGATTAATGGTGTTGGGCCAACTCTTGAGAAAAAACTTCATCGACTTGGGATATATCACTTTGAACAGATTGCTCAATTGACTGCAGAAGATATTGCTTTAATTGATAGCAAACTCAAGACTTATAAGGGTCGTGTCAAACGTGACAAATGGCCAATGCAAGCTCGTAAATTACATAAAGAATTCTACGCAAGCTTGTAGAGGTAACTCAATAGCTATAAATCTTGATACCTATATTCTTTTAATAACTTTAATAGCAAAGCCAACTCAGCGTTTAGGTTCCTGTATTTGCTTGTTCAAGCTGCATTAGATTGTCCAAGTATTCTTCATAACTACCTTGGAACACATTCAGCTGCTGATCTTTAATATCTACGATACAGTTTGCCAATGAAGATACAAATTCCCGGTCGTGACTAACAAAAATCAAAGTACCTTCATAATGCTCTAGTGCTAGATTTAAAGCTTCTATGCTTTCCATATCAAGGTGGTTGGTAGGCTCATCCATTACCAACACATTTGCGTCCGATAGCATTAACTTGCCAAATAGTAATCTGTTTTTTTCTCCGCCTGAACATACTTTAGCTTGCTTCTTAAAATCTTCTGACGAGAATAATAATCGCCCTAAGGTGCCGCGTACGGCCTCATCATCATGCTTAGGCCTTCTCCATTGAGACATCCAGTCAAATAAGTTCATATCGCCTTCAAACTCATGGGTGGTGTCTTGTGGGCAATACCCTAAACATGCGTTTTCAGACCATTTAATAATCCCTTGATTAGGCTCGAGCTCATTCATTATGCAGCGTAAAAATGTCGATTTACCTACCCCATTTTCACCTATGACTGCCAAGCGTGTGCCCGCCTCAATAATCATCTCACCACCATTAAATAATTCTTCTTCCTCAAAGCCATGAGCAAGTCCCTCAATGGTTAAAGCATTTCGATGAATTTTTTTCTCTTGCCCAAAACGAATGAAAGGACTACGACGACTAGAAGGCTTGATATCCTCAAGCTGAATCTTTTCAATTTGTTTCGCACGCGATGTTGCCTGACGAGCCTTTGATGCGTTGGCTGAAAAACGGCTTACAAACTGCTGCAGATCAGCTATTTGCGCTTTCTTTTTAGCATTTTCTGACTGCATACGCTCACGCACAGCGGTAGAAGCAATCATGAAATCATCATAGTTGCCCGGATATATACGCAACTCACCAAAATCCATATCTGCCATATGCGTGCAAACAGCATTTAGGAAATGCCTGTCGTGAGATACGATTATCATCGTACTTTTACGTTCGTTTAAAATATTTTCTAACCAACGAATCGTATTGATATCAAGGTTATTGGTAGGTTCATCTAATAACAATATGTCTGGATCCGAAAACAAGGCTTGCACCAATAACACTCTAAGCTTCCAGCCCGGTGCGACTTCACTCATTAAACCATTATGAAATTCTAGGTCTATACCTGCACTTAATAATAAGTCACCCGCACGACTTTCAGCGCTATAACCATCTAACTCAGCAAACTCAACCTCCAAGTCAGCTACCTTCATGCCCTCTTCTTCGGACATTTCTGGTAATGAATAAATACGCTCACGTTCTTGTTTGATTTCCCATAATTGCTGATGGCCCATGATTACAGTATCAATCACTGTAAACTCTTCAAATGCAAACTGATCTTGGCTTAATTTACCGAGTCGTTCATTAGGGGTAATGGAAATATTTCCAGATGATGGCAGTTGACTACCATCTAAAATTTTCATGAAGGTTGACTTACCACAGCCATTTGCTCCAATTAAACCATAGCGATTACCGTCGCCAAATTTAGCTGATATGTTTTCAAAAAGCGGTTTCGCACCAAATTGCATGGTGATATTTGCAGTAGTTATCAATGGAGTAATCCTTGAGAGATGAAAGAACAAGCGTTAAACGCTGCGTACTATAAAGATTTGTAGCGGAATCGTCGAGTCAAACGGGGTGATTTTATTAGCAAAAGTAAGTATGTATTTAGTTAGCGACGAGATTACCGTACCAAACTATTCATAATGAGGTGGTTTAACTACTAGCCTCGGTTCCAGTGCATTATGCTATCTGATCATCCGCGACATGATAACGAGGGTCTTCCATTACATTAACTTCTACCAAATCACCTGCTTTTGTAAGTAATTGACGGCATTCAAGACTAAGATGTCGTAGATGCAAGGTTTTACCTGCTTTTATATATCTTTCTGCCAAAGTATCGATCGCTTCAATTGCAGAATGATCTGCCACTCGTGAATTTTGAAATTCAATCACCACATCATCCAGATCTTCCTCGGGATTAAACATTTCTAAAAAGTTTTTTACTGAGCCAAAAAATAATGGGCCATTAAGCTCGTGAACTCGAGAACCGTTTTCATCATCATAACTATTAATATTAATATGTTTAGCATTTTCCCATGCAAACACCAATGCTGAAACGATCACACCTACTACCACGGCAACGGCTAAATCAGTAAATACAGTAACGGCTGAAACCAAGACCAAAACAAAGGCATCTGTTATTGGAATTTTTCTTATTATTCGCAAACTTGACCACTCAAAAGTTGCAAATACCACTATAAACATAACTCCTACTAATGCAGCCATCGGAATACGTTCAATTAAAGGAGAGGCAAACAAAATGAATATTAATAAGAATATTGCTGCTGCAACACCTGACAAGCGCTGGCGCCCACCTGAGTTTATATTAATCATGCTTTGTCCAATCATGGCACAGCCCCCCATACCACCAAACAATCCGGTTGTAGTATTAGCAATTCCTTGCCCTACACACTCGCGATTACCTCGTCCACGCGTATTAGTAACCTCATCAATTAAAGTCAACGTCAGTAATGATTCAATCAATCCGATCGCTGCAAGAATAAATGCATAGGGTAAAATAATAATCAAGGTAGTTAGGTTATACGGCACTACAGGGATATGGAATGTTGGCAAGCCACCTTCAATGCTTGCTAAATCCCCTACGGTTGCAGTATCCAACTGTAAACCGATAACTAACAAGCTGACTACAATAATAGCGGCTAAGGCAGCCGGAAATTTTCCTGTGAATTTTGGCAAAAAATGAATGATCGCCATTGTAAGTACAATCAATCCAGCAAAAACTACCAACGCATTGCCGCTTAGCCATTGTTTAACTCCATCAGGCGAAGTTAACTGAAAGTGTTGTAATTGCGCGAGGAAAATTACGATCGCAAGGCCGTTCACAAATCCTAACATTACCGGGTGGGGCACAATTCGAATAAATTTACCAAGCCGCAATACTCCAGCTAATATTTGGAACAAACCAGTGAGAACAACTGCTGCAAATAAATACTCAACCCCATGCTCAGCAACTAACGCTACCATCACCACCGCCATTGCACCTGTGGCACCAGATATCATTCCAGGCCGACCACCAAAAAGAGCGGCAAGCAGCCCCACCATAAAGGCGGCATATAAACCTACCAGTGGATCAACACCTGCCACAAAGGCAAACGCAACGGCTTCAGGCACTAAAGCTAAAGCAACTGTTAAACCAGACAGAATCTCATTTTGAAAACATGCGCGACTCGCACAACCAAGCTGAAACATTAATTACCTATAAAGAGTTCACTACATGAGGGCTAATGAACATAGCAGATCCAATTTAAACAAAATATACAACTATTGAGACTATATCTAACTCAACTTGACTAAATGTGAGTGCAAGAATCCATACCCACTGAGACAAAAATAGTTAAGATGCAACAAACTGTAGTGAAAAAGACTGGCTAAAACACTTAAAAGTTTTAAAAAAACAGGGATTTCTGAATGTCTAGTTAATTATCTACCTGTCTATCTAACAAGACATTGGTAATATGCACCATTCAATTTGCAGTTAATTGCGTATAACGTATTACCGTCAAAACCCCTAAAATTTCCGATAAAAACTCAACAAACCAACAGACAACAAACTAGAACACCCACCTGTGACTACAAATACGTTTTCAACCTTACCTTTAACCCAAGAATTTCTATCTAATATAGCGTCATTACATTATAAAAATATGACGCCTATACAAGAGCAGAGCTTACCGAAAATACTGCAAGGCAATGACTTACTCGCTCAAGCAAAAACAGGTAGTGGCAAAACAGTTGCTTTCGGTATTGGTATTTTACATAGCTTCGATGTTGAACTTTACCAAACTCAAGCGCTTGTCATTTGCCCGACACGTGAACTTGCCAATCAAATTAGCAAAGAATTACGCCAACTTGCACGTGCAACAGCTAATACAAATATTTTGACACTCTGTGGAGGCAAACCGTTTGGACCCCAACTCGCTTCATTAGAGCGTAATCCACATATCGTAGTTGGCACACCGGGCCGACTTCTCAAACATATCGAAAAAGGTACTCTAAATCTTAACCACTTAAAGACTTTAGTTTTGGATGAAGCGGATCGAATGTTGGATATGGGTTTCCTTGAAGATATTATGCGTGTACTCGAAAGCACACCCAAACAAAAACAAACACTGCTATTTTCAGCTACTTACCCTGAAGAAATAAAAAGTATAAGTAACAAAATTCAGATTAATCCGATAAATGTGCGCGTAGAAAGTGTACATAAAGACACAAAGATAAAACAAATCTTCTATGAAATAGAAAAAGGTGAACGAACCAAAGTTTTAGTTAATTTATTAGAACATTATCGCCCAGAATCCAGCTTGATATTTTGTAATCGCAAACAACAATGTCAAGAATTGGCTAATGAATTATGGAAACTAGGTTTTCATGCGCTAGCATTACATGGTGACTTGGACCAAAAAGATCGAGATCAAGTTCTAGTGCAAGCGATGAACAAAAGCACCTCGATTCTAGTCGCGACTGATGTTGCAGCACGTGGTTTAGATATTAAAAATCTAGATGCCGTTATTGTTTTTGAAATTTCCCCCGACCCAGAAGTGCATATTCATCGCATTGGACGCACAGGTCGTGCCGAAAGTAACGGCTTAGCCTTGAGTTTATTCATGGCTTCAGAATCAAAAAAAGTAATTGCAATAGAAGATTACCAGAGCATTCCAGCTACGATACATAAACCCAATACCTTAAAAAAACGCCAAAACTTCAGACTCAGTCCACCTATGGTTAGTTTAAATATAAATGGCGGACGGAAAGAAAAGGTGCGCGCTGGAGATATTCTTGGTGCGCTAACCGCGAATACAACATTGCCTGGCAAACAAATTGGTAAGATTGATATTTTTGACCATTTTTCTTATGTAGCTGTGGAGCGTTCAGTTGCCAAACAAGCCTTTACAATTCTGTCTGACGGGAAAATAAAAGGACGAAAATTCAAAGTACGCAAACTCAGATAGATTGCTTTCAACCTGAAAACCCATTAATCATATTCATATATGTTAAGCATTCCCTCATCACATTCCTCGCCAAAGGATGTAGCAAGATTAAAAAAAGCGTTGCTAACCGCTCTTTTATTCACCGTTTTTTTATGGGCCATTGAAATACTTAAATATATTTTTGGCTTCGAAGCGTTCAAGCTTGGCGTCTATCCACAAAACTTATTAGGCTTAACAGGCATTATTACTGCTCCACTCATTCATGGCTCTTTCGAACACCTCATCTCCAACACGCCGGCACTCATTATACTGGGCACGGCACTTCTATATGGATACCCACGTTCATGTTGGTTTGTACTAACAGCAGTATGGTTCTTAGCAGAACTGGGCGTATGGTTTACTGCGCGCCCCGTTTATCACTTTGGTGCAAGCGGACTGACATATGGATTTATGGCATTCGTCTTTATAGTCGGAATTCTACGCAGAGACCGTCTCGCAATTGCTCTATCATTATTAGTGTTCTTTTTGTATGGCACTATGATCTGGGGAGTATTTCCGCATCAAGCAGGTGTATCATTTGAAACGCATCTATGGGGTGGAGGTCTAGGTGCACTATGCGCAATATTATTTCGTAATTATGACCCTGCGCCTATTCCCAAGCGTTATAGCTGGGAAGGTGAAGACGAAGATGATAGTTATATTGGTGACGCCTGGCATGAAGTGGACGAGAATGATCATAAATCAGGTAATAATCACAAAGCAGAATAATATTTCAATTAATATCACATAAAATATCATTATGGATTCTCAACGATTTACTAAATTACAAAAAAAGTTAAGAAGGCAAACAGGAAAAGCAATTGCAGATTACCATATGATCGAAGATGGTGATCGCATCATGGTATGCCTGTCGGGTGGAAAAGATTCTTATACTATGTTGGACATGCTTATGCAGTTACAACCAATAGCACCCATTACGTTTAAACTCATCGCGGTTAATTTAGACCAAAAGCAACCAGGCTTTCCTGAACATGTCTTACCTAATTACCTTGAAAACTTGAATGTAGAATATCGCGTTATTGAAAAAGATACTTATAGCATTGTTAAAGATAAAATTGCTCCGGGTAAAACGACTTGCTCACTATGTTCACGATTACGGCGCGGGATTTTATATAACACTGCAGAATCAATCGGTGCAAATAAAATTGCACTTGGCCACCATATGGACGACCTAGTCGAGACTATGTTTATGAATATGTTTCATGGCTCACGACTGAAAACCATGCCGCCAAAATTAGTGAGCGATGACAAACGTAATGTTGTAATTCGACCTCTTGTATATTGTCGTGAAAAAGATATCGCAAACTATTCTGATCGAAAAGAGTTTCCGATCATTCCATGCAATTTATGTGGATCGCAACCCAACTTGGAACGTGTACGCATAAAGCAGATGCTTAGTGAATGGGATCAGCAATCACCTGATCGCATTGGTAATATTTTCCGCTCAATGAAAAATATTACCAGCAGCCATTTACTAGATACTCGTTTATTTGATTTTGATGCGATGAGCTCAGAAACTTTTGTGGAAGCTAATGAAAAAGAATTAGTTTTCAATGCGTAATCCTGTCAGCCAAATTTTCAAGTATGCCCTCCTAACGGAGACTACAAGACAGGGACTACCTGGCAAGCTTTACTAACCTTTTAAATACTTCGATAAATTCGATTGAGAAATTTTCTACAACAACACTCGGTATCAAGTCATATTTTTGTGCTAATGCAAATGTGTGGGATCGCATTATGTTGTTATCCTGTGGGTTTTCAAAATTCTGGCAGCATGTATTGGCTCATGCTCTGCCTACTGGGTGCAGTATTAGGTGTTTTAACTTTAGGCTTTAACAAAATAGGAAACTTTAGCGTATACCCTGAAATTAAACCTCAAGCGGATCTAATCACAATAGGACCGTACCGATACATTAGACATCCTATGTACACGAGCTTAATCGTTATGATGTGCGGGATCGCACTTTATAATTTCCACTGGATAAATGCGGTCGGTTTGATGCTGGTGGTCGTTGCGGTTATAAGTAAAGCTAATGTAGAAGAAAAGTTATTACTTATGAGGTTTCCTGGATACACAAATTACCAGAGAATAAGCCGGCGTTTTGTACCATACCTGTACTAAATCAATTCGTTTTTAGACTCAATGCCGTGGCATAATAATAGTCATCAGCACCATGAGGGAGGAACACTATGCTGAATTTCGTCATAGCACTCGCATTGCTTGCAACCCTATCCACGCTAGGTTTGGGTCTATTAACGATGGTAATTGGGGGTTCGGTTGCCAAGGACTATAGTGAGCGTTTTATGTGGCTACGAGTTGGCCTACAAACCGCTACGGTCGCATTAATTATCGCTGCACTGTATATCACGAATACTTAAAAAATCTGTAGGACACTGTTTTATAACTAAAACAGTATAAATACTGTGGTTATTAGAGGAATCGTTCTGACTCCTCTATA